>NZ_JAMXIO010000053.1:0-19726 GCF_059651515.1 Oerskovia sp. 140933 | reverse complement strand
ACGAGAGACCTCCGTTGGTCAGAGCCGGGTTCCTAGACAGCTCCCACTCGACACGGAGGTCTCTCTTCACGTCAACAACGGTCCTGGTCAGTACACCTAGTGCGGTTCTGTCGACTGCGAAGGTGGCGGGCTCGCTGCCCCTTGCGCAGGTGGCGGGTTCACGAGGACACCCTCGGCTTCGTGCTCGGCCGCGGTCCGTTGGTCCCAGGACGGTTTGCGCATGGCGTAGAAGAGCAGCGGCGGACCACCGAGGACCACGACTACGGCGGCCACCACGAAGGGATAGGCGGCGGGCGGGACCCCCGTGAATCCCTCGGGCGGCACGAAGGCCAGCACGAAGGCCGTGGCGCAGGCGACGAATCCCAGGCCAGCGACGAACTTCATCGCGGGTGTCCGGTAGGTGCGCACCACGTCCGGCTTGGAACGTCGCAGCCTGATCGCCGCGGCGAACATCATCATGTACATGATCAGGTAGAGCGCAGCCGCCATGTCGATGAGCGCGATGAACGCCGTGTTGATGTTCGGGATGACGATGAACAGCAGGGCCAGGACCGACACCACGATCCCCTGGACCCCGAGAATGCCCACCTGCACACCTGCCTTGTTGCGCTTCTGGAGCGAGGGGGGCAGCAGGCCCGTCCGGGCCGCGGCCAGCAAACCACGCGACGGACCGGCGATCCAGGTGACGACGGACGCGAACGCTCCCAGCGCGATGAGCGCCGAGATCGCGGTGACCGCCCACGGCATGTTCCACTTGTCGAAGAAGACCTCGAACGCGAGGTTGATGCCGTTGGTCAGCCCCAGCTCCTTCTTGGGCACCGCGACCGCCATGGCGATCGTCGGCAGGATGAACACCAGCAGGATGAGCACCGTGGCGATCGCGATCGACCTCGGGAAGCCCTTGCCCGGGTTCTTCAGGTCGTTCGCGTGGACCGCGTTGACCTCCATCCCCGCATACGCGAGGACGTTGGAGACCACGAGGACGATCGACGCGATCCCCGTCCACGGCGGGATCACGGCCGACGCCTCCAAGGGCGTCTCCGACTTCTCCCCGGTCGCGAGCCAGATCGCGCCGAGCACGATCAGCAGGATCGCGGGGAACAAGGTCCCCAGGATGCCGCTCCACGAGCCCACCTTGGCGAACAGGTTGCCACCCTTGAGCGTGATGAGCGTCGACCCCCAGTACAGGACGAGGATCACGACCGCGGTGTACAGGCCGTTGCTCGCCAACCCCTGGTTCCCGATCACGAACGACAGGCTCGCCGCGATGAAAGCGATCTGCGTCGGGTACCAGACGACGTTCTGGATCCACTGGAGCCAGATGGCCGTGAAGCCCATCCGGTTGCCGAACGCCTCACGCACCCACGTGAAGACACCTCCCTTCCAGCCCGTCGCCAGCTCGGCGGCGACGAGCGCCGTCGGCACGAGGAACACGATCGCCGGGATGACGAACAGGGTGATCGAACCCAGACCGTAGGCGCCCATCGCGGGCAGCGAGCGCAACGACGCCACGGTGACGACCGTGAGCATCGCGAGCTGGAAGACCGAGAGGAACGCGGTCGCGGTCGCGGCGGGCGCCCCGATCGCAGGCCCCGAGTGGTCGGGGTCCTTGCCGTACGGGTGCGCGGCGACGTGCTCGGGCGCGGGCGCGTGCGTCCCGTCGGCCCGGACGAAGTGGGCGGTCCCCGCCTTGCCCGCGTCGGCGGGGACCCCCTGCGGTGCGGTGGTCATGTCCGCCTCCTCAGTGGTGGAATCCTGGTCGCTGCCCCTCGACCGGCATCGGCGCCGACAGGCCGTTGAGGTAGTCGACCTCGACCCGGATGTCCTCCATGAGCGCCATGGCGAGGTCCATGCTGAGGCCGTTGCGCACGACGATGCGCTGCACGGTCAACGACTCCAGGTCCGCCGGCATGGGGTAGGCGGGCACGAGCCAGCCCTTGAGGCGCAGCCGGTCGGACAGGTGGTACAGGTTCCAGTGCTCGGACCCGCCGGGGGTGCGGCTCCACGCGAACACGGGGATGTCGCTGCCGTCGTTCCACAGGTCGAAGTCCGGCATCTTCGCGATCTCCCCCGACAGGTACAGGGCGACGTCCTGACACGCCTGCTGGACCTTGCGGTACCCGTCGACCCCCAGGCGCAGGAACAGGTAGTACTGGAGCAGCACCTGGGCGCCGGGGCGCGAGAAGTTGAGGGCGAACGTCGGCATGTCCCCACCGAGGTAGCTCACCTTGAACACGAGGTCCTCAGGCAACGACGCGACGTCACGCCACACGACCCACCCCAGCCCCGGGTAGACGAGGCCGTACTTGTGCCCCGAGGTGTTGATCGACGCGACGCGCGGCACCCGGAAGTCCCACACGAGGTCGCGCTGGATGAAGGGCGCGATCATGGCGCCCGACGCGCCGTCGACGTGGATGGGGATGTCGAGGCCCGTGTCCGCCTGGATACGGTCCAGGGCTGCTGCCACCTGCTCGACCGGCTCGTACATGCCCGTGTACGTGACCCCCATGATCACGACGACGCCGATCGTGTTCTCGTCGACGTACTGCTCGAGGTCGTGACCGTCGAGCACCTTGTGGTCCTCGGAGATCGGGACGAGCCTCGCCTCGACGTCCCAGTAGTTGCAGAACTTCTCCCAGCACACCTGGACCGCGCTGGACAGGACCAGGTTGGGCTTGTCGGTCGGCTTGCCCGCCGCGCGCCGGGCGTGCTGCCAGCGGCGCTTGAGCGCGAGCCCGCCGAGCATGCACGCCTCGGACGACCCGATCGTCGAGGTCCCGATCGTGTTCGTCGGGTCGGGCGCGTTCCACAGCTGTCCGAGGATCTTCCAGCAGCGCGTCTCGATCGCGGCCGTCGCCGGGTACTCGTCCTTGTCGATCATGTTCTTGTCGGCCGTCTCCTCGTACAGCCGCCGGGCGTACGGGTCCATCCACGTGCCGACGAACGTCGCGAGGTTCAGGCGCGCGTTGCCATCCAGCATCGCCTCGTCGTGGACGATCTGGTAGGCCGTCTCGGGAAGTGACTCTCCGGACGGCAGGACGTTGCGGGGGAGCTCGGTCGCCTCGCCGGGGCGGGCGAACAGTGGGTTGAGCGCGACGACGTCGCGCTCCTCGGACTCTGCACCTCGGGCTGATCCAAACATGTTCGTTACCTTTCGTCGGACGGTAGTCGGCGGCACCGTGGTGACCGCCGCATGCCGTTGAATCGCCGCCATCGGGCTCATAGGCCAGCTCGTGGGAGAACTCGCCGGGCGACGGGCAACCACCGATCCGGGGTTGCGGACGTCGAGGTCCGCCAAGAACGCGGACCGAGGCCTGCCAGGAACTCAGGCTGTTGGGAGCGGTGCGGACGCCTCACACGACAGCAACAGCTCCGGGCTGCTGCGACGAGCGAGGGCGCCGATCTGATCGGCCACGAATCTGGCCTCTCGCGGTGCATCCGCACCTGTGCCAGATCGATCGAGATGTCCCTCTGCGTGACCATCAGCATCTCCTTTGCCGTGGGCTGTGTTATTCACGGTTGCAGACTCTTCCTGGACTGGCCACTTATGGAACGCTAGGAAAGGCTTCAAGGTCGGGTGCCAAAAGACCTCTCCGATCGCGGCGAGGACTCCTGCGTCGTCGACGAGGTCTCTCGTGGCGCCGGGCCAGCCGTGTCGGCGTTGCTGGTGGAGGACCGGAAACACAAGGGTTCACCAGCCCAGCCATGCCCGCTTGGAACCCACCTGTCTCCGACGCGCCGACGCGGACTCAAGCATGCTCGATCGCGAGCATCTGGACCCCGAACGTCAACATGTGGCCGGTGATGTACGTGGCGGGGGGCTTGTTTTGGATAAAGCGGACAACCCTCGTTTCCCTCGCTATTCCTGCTGTGACTGTGAACCGATGGGGGTCTCAACCCACCAACGCACCACGCGTACTCGCGGAACTCTACTCAGTTCACGTCAACGCTTGCGGGTCTTCTAGATGCCGGTCGGATAGAACTCGAGGTCGTCTGCAGCGATCTCGATCTCGGTCCCGACGGGATTGACCGGTGGGGCGTCGAGCAGTTCGAGCTGGAGCAGCGCGCCCTCGACCCGCGCGATGACGACTTCCCCGTCGGCTGCCTCGATCTGTCCATGCAGAGTTGCGTGAGGGCCTTCGAGGCCACCGCTCGGTGAGTCAGTGAGCAGGTCGGACCAGCGTCGGGGACGTGGCAGCTCGAGCTCCACTTGAATGATGTCCCCCGTCCGCACGGGTCGCTCCCCGCCAGGCGCCGCAGAGCGGGATGGACGCTGTCCGAAGGCGTAGACGAGGTCGCTCCTCGTCCGCGTCGTTCAAGGCTTCCGCAAGCATCGCAATTCGCCTTCCTCACTGGGCAACTGTCCTGTCTCCGGACCCGCATGAGGCATCTGCCTCAAGCCGTGCGGAACACCTGCTGCATCAGGATCGACGCGGGGATGCTGCCGAATTCTCGCCACGGGCCAAGAGCCAGACGCGTTCGAAGTCTGAGCGTTCGATGATCTCGACCACGAACTGAGGATCGGCGCCGATCACTTCGGGCAGGGGTACTGGCACCTTGCCAAGCCCGGTGGTCTCGGTCTCGTGGGTATCGTCGGCCCAGGCGAGGCGCCCGTCATGGAACTCGTCGACTTTCCGGGCCTCCCACCCATCGACGACGTGCGCCCAGAGGACCACGGGATAGTCGTCTGGGGTGTCATGGACCCACTGAACGCGCTGGAAGTAACTGCCCATCACCCGGTCCAGGTCCAGGTTTGCAGCCTCTTCGACGATCAAGGGGCCTCCCACAGGGGCATCTGTCGTCAGGTCCACCCACACCCGCGGCGAGTGAACCCACGCCCTCACGCTGCCGATCACTAGCTCGAGAGTTGACCCCACTGCTGGCAGGCTTTGCGCGAACTGGCGAACACCCGGCTCCCGGCCTCGACGAATCACATCAAGCGACGCGCCCACGGGCTCGAACCCGTGGATCTCCGCGATCAAACCCCATGGTTGGTGACTCGTGACAGTGACGCGCACCAATTCACCACTCTGCAGTTCGTCGAGGGGACCATGCCGCTCGCCGTCCACTCCGATGCGACCTCTGCCTTCACTGTCCACACGAGAACAACACGGGCTCTGGCCGTCCCTGTCAAGCAGGTCTTGCGACAGATGCGTCAAGCGGGTTCCGATTCCTAGGTCCGCGCATTCGTCTCTAGACCATGCCCAAGGGGACCCGCAATTGGTCGCGCCCGCTCAACCGGCGAAACCACAAGCCTCCCGATCGGAGGGTCGAGGTGCCCGGTGAGGGATCGCCTATCGGGCACTTCTTGGGTCGAACCGCCCCATGGCGTGGAACTCGGGGGAACGACGCCGAGCCCTACCAGGTTCGAGTGTCTGTGGCGAGTGAGACTGTGTCGTCATGACTCTCTATGTCGACGGCGAGTGGAACGGGTGGGACGGCAAGACTTTGGTCCGGCTGACGGACGGGTCCGTGTGGGAGCAGACTCAATACCACTACGAATACCGCTACGCATACCGGCCAAAGGTGACCATCAGGAACGGCAAGATGCTTGTCGACGGCATGAGAAAGGAGATCCCCGTTCGTCGGCTGAGGTGAGTTCGCGGCTGACCGTTCGGGTCGGGTGGTCGCCGTCGACTATCTGAATGCGCCCCTCATCGCCAGGCCTTGTTCTCGAGCTGCCACCGCAGCCTCGCCGAACCTCTCCGCTGGCGCCGACCAGTCGAGGACTTGCCGTGGGCGCTCGTTGAGCAGCCTCTGGATCCGTTCGAGCTCGTTGTCGGTCGTCGCGGCGAGGTTGGTGCGTCGTGGGAGGTATTGGCGCAGGAGGCGGTTGGTGTTCTCGTTGGTGCCGCGCTGCCACGGGCTGTGGGGGTCGCAGAAGTAGACCGGGGCGTCGATCAGAGCGCTGAGGAAGGCGTGATCGGCCCGGCACAGCGTTTTGCACTCGCCAGGGGGGGCCAGCGAACTGCGGTACCCACGACCCGATCGCCGACGAAACGTTCCGCTCGTCGCGGGCCCCCGAGCCACCCCAGGAGCGTTTCGCCGTCCAGCACGTTGCATTCAGACGTGCTCGACTGCGAGGAAGACAACGCCTAGAACGATCGCCAGTGCCGCCAGTGGCCAACCCCAACGAGCAAGCATGCGCCGTGTGGCTGGATCCTTCGTCACAACGTACGCGGTGCGAAGGAGCACCGCCGCCGCCGCTCCTGCAAGGAGCGCGAGTACCAAGAGGACGTCATCCACCACTGCCATACCTTCCCCAACCGCAATTCCTGGACCTACAGCACCATCCAACGCGCTACCGTTCCACGAACAGGTGGTGCATCGACCGGTTGAGACCGCCGCCCGTTTCCCGACTGCCTTGAGCGCCTCTTCGACCACTTCTTCCTGTTGACCCTTCCATTGAGGTCGAGGCTGTTGATCGGATCCTGAGGGTATGCGTGGGACGTGGTGTTGCCGTCTGCACGGGGTCGACGCTGGCGAAGAGGAGCCTGGCGGCCGGCGGCCGAGGCCGACTCGCAGCGTCGTGGTGCGCACCACGCCCGACGTCGCCGCACCGCTGTGGCACTCTGTGTCGGTGCCTCCTCGCACTTCGTTCCGTCACGAGCTTCGCGGTGTCGTCTTCGACGTCGGGGAGACCTTGGTGGACGAGTCCCGAGCATGGGGTGAGCAAGCGCGTCGAGCCGGCGTCACCCCGTTCACCGTGATGGCGACCCTCGGCGCGCTCATCGAACGCGGCGAGGATCATCGGCAGGTGTGGGACCTGCTGGGTGTCGATGCCCCGTCGGAGCCGCCGAGGATCAGCGAGGTGGACCTGTATCCCGACGCCCTTGCATGCCTTGCCGCAGCTCAGCATGCTGGTCTGCGCGTCGGGATCGCCGGCAACCAGCCCATCGGTGCCGAGCTCCAGCTTCGTCAGGCGGGGTTCACGGCCGACCTGGTGGCCTCGTCGGCGACCTGGGGGGTGTCGAAGCCGTCAGCAGGCTTCTTCGAGCGGATCCAGGCCGAGATGTCTCTCGAGGCGCACACGATCCTCTACGTCGGCGACCGGCTGGACAACGACATCCTCCCCGCCCGAGCTGCAGGTTTCCGGACAGCGTTCCTGCGGCGTGGGCCGTGGGGGACCCTGCACGCCAGACGCGATGACGTCGCTCTCGCCGACGTCCACCTGTGGTCGCTCGACGAGCTCAGGCGGATGCTCGAAGCGTCGTCCTAGCCGTCCGCCGGGGTCGGCTCTCCTCGACGTGTGACCCCGCGCCCAACGCGGCCGGCCCGGTCTACCGCGCCGGCCGCTTCCCCTCGAAGAACCGGTCGAGGTCCGCCCGGCGCAGCGCGCCGTCGACGCCTCCGGCGGTCAGCTCGGCGACGAGTCGCCGCGAGAGGTCTCGGAGGGGTTCGTTGGACACGCTTGAGTGGTGGCACATGAGGTCGAACGCCTCGTTGGCGGGCAGCCCGTAGATCGCCATGACGGCGCCCTTGGCCTGCTCGATCGTCGACCGGCTCGCGGACGACGCCCGGATCGCGGCGGTGGCCTCCCGTTGGGCGAGGTCGCGCTGCGTCGTCGTGAGGTCGATGAAGTACCCGGAGACGTGCGTGGTCTCGCCCGTGCGGCGGTCGATCCGGCCGCGTCCGACCACGCCGAGCGTCCGCGTCCTGCCCTGCGCGTCGACGATGCGGTGGACGGAGCTGAAGGGTTCGCCGGTCGCGACGGCGTTCAGCAGGACCTCCTCGACCCGTTCGCGGTCCTCGGGGTGCTTGTGCGCGAGCATGAGCGCGGTCGTGGGCATGACCTCGCCGGGCCGGAAGGCGTGCATGGCGTAGAGCTCGTCGGACCACCACCAGCCGTGGTCGGACAGGTCGAGGATGAACTGCCCCACGGCTTGCGGCGTGCCGCGCAGCAGCGCGTCGGCGAGCTCCGGGTCGAATCGGCGAGACGCGTTGTACGAAGTGGTCAAGTAGGCCCCCAGGGCATGGGAAAGGAGCGGGCCTACTTCCAGACTCCTCGGTGATACTAGCCCGGATCTGCTCCCTCACCTGCGAGGACGGCAGCCCGACGGCGGAGCACCGGCCGGAGGTCACCGCGCCGTCGCGGTCCGTCCGGCACGACGAAGCCCCCGTCGGCCGTGGCCGTACGGGGGCTTCGTGAAATGTTAGGTGGTGGCGCGATGCAGGGGGTACTTCGCGCCACCGAGGAAGACAATACCTCCTCCTTGCGGGGGTTGACGAACCGCTCTCGGATGGCGGGCGATCGGACACCTTCCTTCCGCTTCACCCGGATCCGGACGGCCCGCTACGGCAGCACGATCTCGAACGACGGGTCGACGTCGTCGAGGAACCCGAGCAGCCGGCCCCACGCCCCGGCGTCGCCCTCGACCTGGAGGGAGCCCGCCTCCACGAGGTCGCCGAGGGCCTGGGGGGCGACGACGGAGTGGAGGAAGACGGGCTTGGCGGCCATGAAGGTCGCCTCGGCCGGCGCGGTGTCGTACTCGCTCGGGATCTGGTGGGTGAGCACCCCGTTGGCGAGGCGAACGCGGTGCCGCACGCCGTCGACGACCCAGTCCAGGAGGACGGTCTCGGCGCCCGCTCGCGGGCCGTCGATGCGGATCGCGATCGAGTCGAACGCCTGCTCGACCGACAGTGCCGCCAGGATGTCAGGCGCGACGGACGCCGTCGGGGTCCCGAAGTTCCCCTCGCGCAGCTCCCGCGCACCCGAGAGGTAGAAGTTGCGCCAGGTGCCGTTCTCGCTGCCGTACCCGAGCTGCGTGTACGCCGCCGCCTGGAGCTCGCGCGCGCCGGCGTGCGTGGGGTCGGCGAACAGCACGTGGTTGAGGACCGTGACGACCCACCGCAGGTCCCCCGCCTCGAACGACGCGCGCGCCTTGGCGACCGTCGCGTCGGCACCACCCATGAACTCGACGTAGCGGCGCGCCTCCTCGACGGGCGGGTGCTCCCACAGGTGAGCGGGGTTGCCGTCGAACCACCCCATGTACCGCTGGTAGATCGCCTTGACGTTGTGGCTCACGCTCCCGTAGTAGCCCCGGGCGTTCCACGCCCGCTCGAGCGAGGGGGGCAGGACCATCTGCTCGGCGATCTCCTTGCCGACCAGGCCCTTGTTGATGCCGCGCAGCGTCTGGTCGTGCAGGTAGGCGTAGAGGTCGCGCTGGGTCGAGAGGAACTCGATCAGCTCGTCACGTCCCCACGTGGGCCAGTGGTGGGAGGCAAACACGACGTCGGCGCGGTGGGCGTAGAGGCTGATCGCCTCGGTCAGGTACTCGGCCCACACGTGGGGGTCGCGCACGAGCGCGCCGCGCAGGGTGAGCGTGTTGTGCAGCGTGTGCGTCGCGTTCTCGGCCATGCACAGTGCCGCGTGGTCGGGGAAGAAGAAGTTCATCTCGCTGGGGGCCTCGGTGCCGGGCGTGAGCTGGAAGTCGATCGTGACGCCGTCGAGCACCTCCCGCTGCCCCGTGTCGGTGACGTACAGCGTGGGCAGGACGAGGGAGACCGTTCCCGTGCTCGTCGTCTGCCCCAGGCCGGCGCCGACCCCTCCGGCGGGTCCCTTGGGGAGCGCCGCGCCGTACATGTAGCCCGCTCGTCGTGCCATGGCGGTGCCCGCGTAGACGTTCTCCGACACCGCGTGCTCGACGAACCCGGAGGGTGCGAGCACGGGCACGGTCCCGGCGTCGACCTCCTGCTGCGTCGTGACGCCCTTGACCCCGCCGAAGTGGTCGACGTGCGAGTGCGAGTAGATCACCGCGGTCACGGGGCGCTCGCCCCGCTCGCTGCGGTAGAGGGCGAGTGCGGCTGCGGCCGTCTCGGTCGAGATGAGCGGGTCGATCACGATCACGCCGCGCTCGCCCTCGACGAACGTGATGTTCGACAGGTCGAAGCCGCGGACCTGGTAGATGCCGGGGACGACCTCGAACAGACCGGCCCTCGCGACGAGCCCGCTCTGCCGCCACAGGCTGGGGTGGACCGTGCCGGGCGCCGGGCCGTCGAGGAAGCCGTACCCCTCGGTGTCCCACACGACGCCGCCCGCGTCGTCCAGGACCAGGGGCCGGGCAGGTCCGGCCAGCAGGCCGCGCTGTGCCGCGTCCATGTCTCGCGTGTCGCCGAAGGGCAGGGATTCCTGGGCGGCGCGGAAGGACGCCGTGACGCTCTCGACTACCGGGTCGGACATGGAGGCTCCTCTGAACGGGTCGGGCCGCTCGTCGTCGAGCGGCACGTCTCACGCTAGGTGGGCCGCGCGGGGAGCGCGCGGGGTGGCTTCCCCGACCGCACCCGCCCGCCCCGCACCGGCCTCTGCGGCCCGAACCCCGTGCACGGATGACGACTGACCTGCACGTCCCATGCATAGACGTGGTGTCGTCCCACTCAGTGAGCGCGGTCAGGATTCCCAGGATCGGCACCTAGGGTTTTCAGCGCGCCCGCCCCCTGTGTGGCATAAAACACCACGTTCCGGGAGGTTCTTCGAATTGCGGGCAGCAGCCTCCTATGTGCAGAGTGGAACTATGGTCTGGGTTTGGGTTGGCCTCGTTCTGGTGGTGCTCGGCGTCCTGCTCGCCGGGCGCGCCGCGTGGGCCGTTCGTGCCGGTGAGCAGCGCGGGCGCGCCGGCACCGGCGGTCACGGCATGGGGATCGCCGTCGGCGCGGGCGCCGCGTTCTGGGGCGCCGTGGTGACCGTCATCGCCCTCGTCGTCAACGGCTGACCCCCGGTCCGACCGGTCCGACCGCACGAAGAACCTCCCCCACCTGTCAGGATCGTCAGCATGCAGCGATCCTTCGACGACCTCGTCTCCGAGGCCTCGACCGTCCCGGTCGACGGCTGGGACTTCTCCTGGCTCGACGGGCGGGCGACCGAGCAGCGCCCGTCCTGGGGCTACGCCCGGTCGATGGCCGAGCGCATGGCCACCGCGAGCGCGGCCCTCGACCTCCAGACGGGGGGCGGCGAGGTCCTCGCCTCGGTCCCCCGGTTCCCTCGACTGACCGTCGCGACCGAGGGGTGGCCCCCGAACGTCATCCAGGCGACCCGCCTCCTGCACCCGCTCGGCGTCGCGGTCGTCGCCGACCCGGACGAGCCGCCGCTGCCGTTCGCGGACGAGGCCTTCGACCTCGTGGTCAGCCGGCACCCGGTCCGCCCGTGGTGGCAGGAGATCGCACGTGTCCTCGCACCGGGCGGCACCTACTTCGCGCAGCACGTCGGGCCGTACAGCGTGTTCGAGCTCGTCGAGCACTTCCTGGGCCCGCAGCCCGAGGACATCCGCAACTGCCACCCCGACGACGACCGGGCTGCCGCCGAGGCGGCCGGGCTCGAGGTCGTCGACCTGCGGTTCGAGGAGCTGCGCACCGAGTTCTTCGACGTCGGCGCGGTGGTCTACTTCCTGCGCAAGGTGGTGTGGATGGTCCCGGGGTTCACCGTGGAGGAGTACCGCCCGCAGCTCGCCGCGCTGCACGAGAAGATCCAGGAGGAGGGCCCGTTCGTCGCGACGACGACGCGCTTCCTCATCGAGGCGCGCAGACCCGTCTGACCTGCGGCCCGCGACGGTCGGCGGACGGAGCGCTGCCAGGACCGTGGGTGCGGTGTCGCCGTTGACACCACCGGCACCGGTGCCGGCAGGGTCGGCAACTGCGCCGACCCACGTTCGGTGATCAGTCCCGCAGGCCTCGCGTCAGGTCTCCGAGGGCCGCGAGCGCCCGGCGCTTGCGGTCGGCGGGGTCGATGGTGCGCTCGTCTCCCGGGTTGGCGCGGCGCACGGGCTTGCCCGCGCCGCCTGCGGCGTCGACGACGCGGGGCAGGGCGCCCGGGCCGCCCGCCGCCCGGGTCGACCGCGACCGCCGACGCTGGGTGCTCGGGGCGAGGAAGTAGGGGCGTTGCGTGCTCATGGGCTCTCCTCAGGCTCGTCGCTGCCCCGTCGCCGAGGCTGTGGTTCTCGATCCTGGGGCACGGTCGTTTCGGGCGTGTTGCGAGCGCAGGACGACGACGTGTCTTTCGCGGTCTCGTGGGGCGGACCGGCCCCGTACCGGCCAGTAGCCTCCTTGCATGACGCACGAGCGCGAGATCACGGCCCCGGTCGACCTGTGCCTGCCGAACGGGCGCCTGAACCCGGACGCGGTCGGGTGGACCCGCACCCCGCTGCACCGCGCCACCCTGCGCGGGTGGGGCCGGACCAAGCGGTGGGAGTACTGGGGGGTCGTGACGCCCTCGCACGTGATCGGCGTCGTGGCCTCCTCGATCGACTACGCGGGGGTCCACGGCCTGTACGTCCTGGACCGGGCGACGGGCGCGGAGACGGTGAGCGACGTCGTCGTGCCCGTGGCCCGGGGCGTGGTCATGCCGGACCGCAGCGGTACCGGCCGTGTCGAGGCCCGCGCGAAGAAGCTCGCGATCCTCGTCGACCAGGACCCGGGCGGTTCCCGGATCCGGGCCGCGTCCCCGGACGTGAGCCTGGACCTGACCGTCCCGCTCCCGCCCGGGCACGAGTCGTTGGGCGTCGTGGTCCCGTGGAGCGACCGGCAGTTCCAGTACACGGTCAAGGACATGGCCCGCCCGGTCCACGGTTCGCTCACGGTCCGCGGTACCCGGCACGTGGTCGGCGCCGAGGACTCGTTCGCGGTGCTCGACCACGGGCGCGGCCGCTGGCCCTACGCGATGACGTGGAACTGGGCTGCGGGCAGCGGGCACGGCCGCGGCATCCAGCTCGGTGGCGGGTGGACCGCGGGCACGGGCAGCACGGAGAACGCGCTCCTGGTCGAGGGGCGCCTGCACAAGATCGGTGAGGAGCTCACCTGGGAGTACGACCGCGCCGACCGGCTCGCACCGTGGCGCATCACGGGCGAGCGCGTCGAGGCCCTGTTCACGCCGTTCCACGAGCGGGTCGCGCGCACCGAGCTGCTCGTCGTGGGCAGCGAGACGCACCAGTGCTTCGGGACGTGGTCGGGCCGGGCACGTACCGACGACGGGACGTGGGTGGGCCTGGACGGGCTGGTCGGCTGGGCCGAGGAGGCGC
Source organism: Oerskovia sp. 140933 (assembly GCF_059651515.1). Taxonomy (NCBI): domain Bacteria; kingdom Bacillati; phylum Actinomycetota; class Actinomycetes; order Micrococcales; family Cellulomonadaceae; genus Oerskovia; species Oerskovia sp. 140933. The sequence goes on along the minus strand of NZ_JAMXIO010000053.1, from coordinate 6,719 downwards.
GGCAGCGCTGGTAGCCTCACGGTCCCGGTGCTGCCCGACGGCGTCACGCACCTGCGGGGATGGACGGCGCCCCCGCGCGGCGCGCCCCGGTGCCACACTGGGCACCATGGCGACCGTCCACGACGAGATCACTCCCCGGCTCTCCCGCTTCGCGCTGTCCCAGCCCGTGTTCTTCGTGGGCACGGCCCCTCTCGCGGGGGACGGGCACGTCAACGTCTCGCCCAAGGGCATGGGCGGCACGTTCGTGGTGCTCGACCCGCACCGGGTCGCGTACCTGGACTACACGGGGTCGGGCGCGGAGTCCGCGGCGCACCTGCAGGAGAACGGACGCATCGTCGTCATGTTCTGCGCGTTCGAGGGACCGCCCAACATCGTGCGCTTCCACGGCCGTGGCCGGTACGTGCTCGCCCGGACGCCCGAGTTCGACGAGCTGCGCCCCTCGTTCTCCAAGGAGCGCGAGATCGGCCAGCGCGGCATCGTCGTGGTCGACGTGGACCGGGTCTCGGACTCGTGCGGGTTCTCGGTGCCGTTCATGGACTTCGTCGCCGACCGTGACGTGCTGGACCGCGCGCACGAGCGGCGGGAGCCGGAGTACTTCGACGCGTACTGGCAGCAGAAGAACGCGACCAGCATCGACGGGCTCCCCGGGGTGGACATCACCCCGCTGTCCTAGAGCACGGGCACCCGGGCCCGGCGGTCCGGCAGGCCCGGGAGCACCCCGGCGACGCCGGACCGCGGTCAGCGCCTGCTGACCCCGAGGGCCCTGCCGACGGTCGAGCCGTCCTCCAGGACGCCGAGCAGACAGGCTGCGAGATCACCGCGAGGGATCGACCCGAAGCCCTTCGCGCCCTTGGTCACCTCGGTCGCCCGCCAGCCACCCGTGGGCTGCCCGTTCGTCAGGCCTGCGGGGCGGACGATCGTCCAGTCGAGACCCGAGCCCACCACGGCCGACTCCTGCTCGTCGTGGTCGGCGAGGGCACCGGCGAGCATGACGCGGGTCAGGACCCGCACGACCACCGGCATCTCCCGCGCGGAGTCCCCTGCCCCGAGCGAGGACTGCACGACCAGCCGACGAACCCCCGCCTGCTGCATCGCCGCGACGACGCTCCGTGTCACGGCAGCACGCTGGCGGGCGACCCCCTTGGCTCCACCGACCGTGACCACCACGGCGTCCGCCCCGGCGACCGCGCGGGCCGCGACGCCCGGGTCCGCGGCATCTCCGGCCTCGGTCCGGACCCCCGGGGCGGGGGCGGCGCCGGTCCGGGACAGGACCGTCACGTCGTGCCCTGCCTCGTGCGCGAGCACGGCCAGGCGCGCCCCGGTCCCACGCGAGCCACCGACGATGACGATCTTCACAGGCTTCTCTTCTCGTCGCGCAGCACTTCCCATGGCCCCGGAAGCCTAGTCCCCTCCCGTCGCGCCGAGGTACGCCCGCCCCCGCGGAGAGATGCGGTACCCCACGGGCAGGCTCTCGGTGAGGCCGAGCTCCTTGAGCCGGCGGACGCGGATCTTGAAGTAGTCGCGCTCGACGCCGAGCGACGCGGCGAGCTCGCGCGCCACGACCTCGGGCCGCGCGACGATCAGCTCCAGGTAGGGCCGGGTCCACGGCTCGGGCGCCGCGCGGTCCATGCGCGCGAGCCGCGCACGCAACCCCTCGACCTCCTCGGGCGACAGGTCGGCGTCCTGGCGCAGCGCGATGCGCGGGTCCTCCCCCACGCGCCGCAGCCCGATCCGGTACAGGTCGCCCTCGCCCTTGGCGGCGACCCAGGCGAGCGCCGCGTCGGCCGAGCGGAACCCCGCGGCGCGCGCGTCGTCGTCGGGCACGTCCGGCATCCCGTCCACGTCCGGGACCCGGTCGATCGACGTGACCTCCACGACCCCGATCCGCGTCCGCATCCGCCCGCCCACGCGCACGCGCGGCGCGAGCCAGCGACGGTACGCGAGGGTGACCGTGCCGTCCTCGAGCCCGCTGAGCGTCTGCCGGGTCAGCAGCATGCCCCCAGCGTACGGAGCCACGGACCGGGCGGCACCAGGACAAGAACCCGCCACGCGCACCCGGCGCACTCACCCCAGCCGCAGCTCCGCGTTGACCGCCCGCACCAGCCCGGCAGGCAGCTTGGCGACCTCCCGGTCGTAGGTGAGCAACCCGTTGGTCTCGTCCTCGACGTCCGAGAGCTGGGTGTAGACCGTCGCCGACAGGCCGCGGGCGACGGCGGGCACGATCTGCTCGCGGTGCAGGGCCTCGAAGGCCTGCCCCAGCGCCTCGGCGTCGGCGTACGTCTTGTAGCCGAAGTCCTTCTCGCCCGCGGAGTGCCCCTCGACCCGCAGGTTGTAGCCGCCGTACTCCGACAGGACGAGCGCACGGCGGTCGCGCCCGCGCCGCGGCACCCGGAACGGCTTGAAGTACACGTGCAGGCTCCGAAAGTTCCCCGCGCCCTGGTCGTGCCAGCCGCTCGCGTGGTCCACCGACCGCGTCGGGTCGAGCGCCTTGACGCGGGCCGCGACCTCGGCCGCGTCGAACTGCCCCCAGCCCTCGTTGAACGGCACCCAGACGGCGAGGCTCACGACGTCGCGCAGGTGCTCGACGGTCGCATCGACCTCGCGGAGGAACTCGGCCCGCCCGGCCGGGTCCGTGCGGGAGAACAGGCCGTGGTGCCGGTCGGAGAACCACAGCGGGACGACCGCGTGGGGGACGGTCACGATCGGCCGGTAACGGTCACCGCCGTTGACCATGTCCTGCCACACCAGCATGCCGAGCCGGTCGCAGTGGTGGTACCAGCGCAGCGGCTCGATCTTGATGTGCTTGCGCAGCATCGTGAACCCGAGGTCCTTCATGGTCGCGATGTCGTGCACCATGGCCTCGTCCGACGGTGGGGTGAGCAGACCGTCCGACCAGTACCCCTGGTCCAGGACGCCGACGTGGAAGTACGGCTCGCCGTTGAGCAGGAGCCGCGGCACCCCCTGGGCGTCGGGCCCGACGCCGAACGACCGCATCCCGGCGTAGCTGCGCACCTCGTCGTCGCCGAGGGTCACGGTCACGTCGTACAGGTGCGGGTCCTCAGGGCTCCACGGGCGCACGTCCGGGACCGGGACCCGGGCGACCACGCCGACGGGCGTGTCGACCTGCGCGACGATCGCTGCGCCGTCGTGCACCTGGATGCGCGCCACGGGCGCGTCCCGCCCGACGGCGCCCCCCGCCTCCGCGGCCCCCTCGCTGAGGTGGACGGTCACCTCGAGGCAGCCGCCCGGGAGGTCGGGCACGAGGGTCAGGCGCCCGACGTGCAGGGCCGGGACGGCCTCGACCCACACGGTCTGCCAGATGCCCGACTGCGCGGTGTACCAGATCCCGCCGCGGTCGAGCTTCTGCTTGCCGCGCGCGTGGTACCCGGTGTCGCTCAGGTCGGTGACCTCGACGAGCAGCTCGTGCGTCGCACCCGGGTCGCCCGCGAGGGCGTCCGTGACGTCGCACGCGAACGGCAGGAAGCCGCCGACGTGGCGCCCGACCTCGACGCCGTCCAGCAGGACGCGGCACGCCTGGTCGACCGCACCGAGGTGCAGCAGGACCCGCCCGCCCGGCGGCACGAACCCCTCGGGCAGCGTCAGGTCGCGGCGGTACCAGAGCGCCTCGTCGGGCTGGAGCTGGCGGCCCACGCCGGACAGCGGCGACTCGGGCGAGAACGGCACGACGATCTCGCCGTCGAACACCGCGGGCGCGGGCCCGCCCAGCGAACCCACCGGCCCCGGGCCCTGCGCCGTGAACGCGTGCTCCCACACCCCGTTGAGGTTGAGATAGCTGTCCCGGACGAGCTGCGGGCGCGGGTACTCGGGCAGCGGCGCGTCACGGTCGAGCGTCGCGGTCCACCGCGTGGGCAGGCTGGGCAGGTCGGCGCTCACGCGCGCTCCCCCGGTCCGCCCGCCGAGACCGGGTCGAGCTCGGGTCGGCGCGCGACCGTCAGGACGTGCGTGTCGGGCCAGTCGACGGTCTCCCCCGTGACCGCGTCCGTCAGGGACGCGACGGGCGCGAACGAGTGCTCGACGAGCCACTCGTTCCGCCATGCCCCGCTCTCGGGGCCGAGCTCGAACCCCGCGTCGCCCAGCAGGTCGGCCCACGCTCCCCCGTCGAGGTCGCAGAACCGTTCGTGGCACTCGGACAGCCAGTTGTCGGCGTAGTCCTTGGTCGTGAGGAACTCCATGGCGTCGCGCAGCGTGACCCGGAACGTCCCCGGGGCGACCTCGTCGACGTCGAGCTTCGCGCCCGACAGCCGCGGGAAGTCGTACGCGAACTGGCGCAGGCGCGCGGCCGTCGACAGACCGCGGACGTGCGCGGCGACGTCGGGCCGTGCCCACGTGTCGAGGTCCGTCACGACCCCCGGGCGCGCCCCGTCGTCGTCGCGGAGCGTGAGGTGCACCGTCCGGTCGCCGTCCGCGGGGCCGCACACGTCGCTGTTGATCCACACGCCGCCGGGGCGGGTGTGGGCGAGCACGCGGCGCGCGAACCGCTCGACGTCGACCACGCCGTCGCCGTACGACGAGATCTCGTGCGTGAGCGCGATCGTGACCGTGGTGTCGACGCTGCGCTCCGGCATGACCGAGCCGCGCAGGATGTTGGCCTGCACGAACCAGACGTTCGGGTTCGCGAACACCCCCTGCGTCTTCTTGTGCTCGGCCTCGGCCACGAGGTGCCGTGCCACGTCGACGCCGAACAGGTCCGACTCGTGCAGGCGCGGCTCGGCCGCGACGAGCTCCAGGAGCCCTCCCGTCGCGCACCCGATGTCGACGATCCGGCCCGGCCGCACGTAGGGCCGCACCTGCTCCCACTTGCGGCGCGACGCGTCCTCGAACGCCGCGGCGTACGTGCGGTAGTCGCGCGTCGCGGTCAGGTCGCCGTCGCCCGAGACGACGGGGTCGGCGAAGACCTGGGCGACCTGCGCCTCGAGCCCGTAGCGCCGGAAGAAGCCCGGCACCGCGGGGTGGGCGACGTCGGTCCACGTCGGGTCGCCGGCGGCGAGGAGCCCGACGGCATCCCACGGGCGGGCCGGCGGCTCACCGTGCGCGTCGGTCGCGTCGAGCTCGACGCCCACGACCCGGAACCCGAGGTCCTGGTAGGCCGCGATGACCTCGGGGGTCGAGCAGGCCACGACCGTGTCGCGCGGGTCGAGGGTCACGGCGTGCCCGGTCGCGGTCTCGACCGTGGTGGTCACCAGGTGCGCGAACCGCGGGTGCGGGGCCACGTCCGGGACCGGGACGACGATGCTCGGCAGGTGCTCGACCGCGGTCACGTGCTCGATGAGCGCCTCGCGCCGGTGCCCCGGGACCGGGTTGCGGCGCGTACCAGCGTGGTTCGCGGACGTCACGGCCCACACCACGACCGCGTCCGGGGAGCAGCGGACGGGGACCCCGTCGAGGTCGGACACGAGCCCGGCGCGCAGCGCCCGCAGGTAGTCGACCTGGAAACGGGTCACGAGGTGGTGGCGCCCCGGGAACAGGACATGGCGGACGAGCAGGTCAGGAGGCACCCGGGTACCTTCGCCTGCCGACGGGGTGCGTCGCAACCGGGAGCAGCCCACGTCGGGGCCGCGTCGACCGGTGGCCCGTCGCTCCCCTCGTCACCGCCCGCGTTCCGTGCCATCGTGGAAGAGGCGCCGACGACGCCGGCCCTGTGGATCTGCCGTGGACAAGGAGTACCCGATGGTCTCGACGAGCAACGTATTCAGCAGCTACTCGGTGAACGACCTGGACGCCGCACAGTCGTTCTACGGCGACGTGGTGGGCCTCGAGGTCGACCGGACCCCGATGGGCCTCGACCTGCACCTCGAGTCGGGCGGCCACGTGTTCCTCTACCCCAAGAAGGCGCACGTCGCCGCGTCGTACACGGTCCTCAACTTCGGGGTCGACGACGTCGAGGCGGCGGTCGACGAGCTCGTCGGGAAGGGCGTGCAGTTCGAGCGCTACGTGGGGTTCGACCAGGACGCCAAGGGGATCTCCCGCAGTCCCGACGGTCCGGCGATCGCCTGGTTCAAGGACCCGGCGCGCAACGTCCTCGCGATCTTGAGCAACCCGTGAGCAGCGCGGTCTCGTCGCACGAGCACGTGCTCGCGGCGCACGGCGACGCCATCGGGGCGTTCGACCACCTGGTCCGGCGGGTGCAGGACGACCAGTGGGGCCTGCCCACCCCCGACGACGAGTGGAGCGTCCACGACCTCGTCAACCACCTGGTCTCCGAGCAGCTCTGGGCTCCGGAGCTGCTCGCGGGCCGGACGGTCGCCGACGTCGGCGACGTGTTCGACGGCGACGTCCTGGGCGACGACCCGATCGACGCGTGGATCGACGCCTCGACCCAGTCCCGCGAGGCGTTCCTCGCCCCGGGTGCCCTGGACCGCGCGGTCCACCTGTCGTACGGCGACGCCCCGGCGACCGAGTACGCGCACCAGATGACGTTCGACCTCACGGTCCACGCGTGGGACCTGGCCCAGGCCGTGGGCGTCGACCCCGACCTGGGACCGGAGCTCGTGTCGTTCGTGCTGGCCTACGCGCAGCGTCGCAAGGGCATGTTCGCGGCGAGCCGGCTCTTCGCGGGTCCGCTCCCCGTGGCCGACGACGCCCCCGAGCTCACCAGGCTCCTCGCCCTCGCGGGGCGTCGGGCCTGAGGTCTGCTGGGCGCCCGTGCGCGGTGTCCCGGGACGACGACGGCGCCCCCACCCGGGTGGGTGGGGGCGCCG
>NZ_JAMXIO010000052.1:0-22093 GCF_059651515.1 Oerskovia sp. 140933 | reverse complement strand
GTCAGGCACGTCTTCCGGGTTGCCTGACCGACCTCGGGTTCGGCACCCTCGGGTCGGCAGGTCAGCCTGCCGTGCGCCGGATGCTGCGCCGCCACCTGCGCTCGAACACCACGGTCTCACCGTCACGCGCCACGACCTCGTCGTCGGTGTGGAAGTGCTCGGCGTCGCACGAGATCTCCGAGCGCGTCACGATGCTCGCGTCCCACGCGAGGTCGGCCGGCGTGGCCCCTGGCCGACGCAACCGCACGCTCCAGTCCGAGCGCGTGCGCGCGCTGAGCGGGTCGCGCCCTATCCAGTAACGCTCGAGGGCGTCCTCGGTGAACTCGAGGCCGTCGGGGTAGATGCGCGTCCCGCCGTACCTCGGGTCGACCTCCAGGAGCCACTCGTCCGCCGCGACGTCGCGCACCACGCGCCGCTCGGGCCGCTGGTCCGCGGCCTCCGGGTAGACGACACCGAGCGGGGGCGCCTGCTCGGGCTCCTCGAAGGTGACGACGGGGTGCCAACCGGGCGCTGCGCCGTCGTGCACCGGGAGCTCGAGCGAGCTGCCCGCGGGCGCGACCGCGAGCGCCGCCCCTCCCGGCTGCGGCCACACCCACGGCCAGTACGCCGAGGAGACCGCGAGCCGGAGCCGGTGCCCCGGCGCGACCGCGTACCCGGTCCCGCTGAGCTCGAACGTCACGTCGTGCGTCGCGCCGGGCTCCCACGGCACCACGCGGTCACGCCCCTCGCGCGCGGACAGGTTGAGCACGCCACGGGTCACGAGCGTCGAGGAGCCGTCAGGGCCCACGTCGCACAGCCGCGCCACGACCTGCCCCTTCTCGCCCGCGCACGTCAGGCGCAGACGGACCCGGGCGCGGCCCAGGATCTCGAGCCGCTGCGTGAGCGCGGCCGAGTCGAAGCACACGGACCGCCCGTCCTCCTCGCGCTGGTCGGGCGGCAGGTCCGCGTCGTTCCCGAACGGGAAGAAGCGCCCCGCGTCGATCCCGGTGTGCTGGGGAGAGGCCACGAGGCACGACGGCGGCACGACGGCCGGGCCGGTCGGCTCACCGCCCGCCGGGCCCGGGTGGGCGCGCAGGCGGTTGACGAGCGGGGCGGTCGTGCGCAGCACGGTCGCGACCGCTGCGTCGTCGACGTCGTCCGTGCCGCCGGGCGCTCCCGCGAGCGGGAGCACCGTGGGGCGCACGTGCGGGGAGGGCCAGCGTTCCTCGCCGACCCAGCGTCCGGGCAGCTCGTCGTAGACCGTCGCGGGTGGCACGGACTCCGTGATCCAGGCGCGCAGCGCCGGCTCGTCGAGGGCGCCCGTGTCCTGGCCCTTGAGGAACTGGTCCCACCAGCGCAGCGTCTCCTGGAGGAACCCGATCGACGGGCCGGGCGGCAGGCCGCGGTCGGGGTACTGGTGCGACCACGGCCCGACGATGCCCCGGACCGGGCCGCCCAGGGTCCGGCGGGCGTTCGCCGAGCCGTCGCTCGATCCCTGGTCCGCCGGGTCCTCCCCCGCGGCGACGAGCCGCAGGACCGTGTCCCGGTAGGGGTCGTTCCACCCGCCGACCGCCAGGACCGCGGCCTTGATCGCCGAGTAGTCCTCGATGACGCTGCCGTGGCGCCAGTAGTCGTCGCGCGTCTGGTGGTCGAGCCAGGTGTGGACGAACGGCTCGGTGTGCTCGAGGCGGTCGAGCCACTGCTCCTTCCACCGGTCGCCCACGACGGCGGGGTCCGGTGGCCGGGAGCAGAACGCGAGCATGGTCGCCGCCCACGCGTGCATGTCGACCGCGAGGACCGACCCGCCCGTGTAGTGCACGTCGTTGTCGTAGCGGTCGTCGGTCGAGCAGACCGTGACGATCGCCGCGAGCGCCTCGGGTGCGAGGGCCGCGACCTGCAGGGCGTTGAACCCTCCCCACGAGATGCCGAACATCCCGACCTTGCCGCTGCACCACTCCTGCGCGGCGAGCCACTCGACGACCGCGACGCCGTCGGCGAGCTCGGTCGGGGAGTACTCGTCGTCCTGGTGCCCGTCCGAGTTCCCGCTGCCGCGGATGTCGACGCGCACCGACGCGTACCCGTGGCCCGCGTAGTACGGGTGGCGCTGCGCGTCGCGCGGCGCGGTCCAGTCGGACAGCCGGTAGGGCAGGTACTCCAGGATCGCGGGGACCGGCGTGGGCTCGACCGGTCGCCAGACCCTCGCCGCGAGGCGCGTGCCGTCGGCGAGGGGTATCCAGTGGTCCTCGACCGTGGTCTCGGACGGGAGCTCGGTCACGTACCGCATGGTCGTTCCTCCGGTGCTGGGTGGTGCGGGTGGTGCTGTCGGTCGGGTGGTGCTCGTTCAGCGGTGGTGGCGCGGGGCCACGCGGGTCGTGCGGGGCGTGCGGGTCGTGCGGGTCGTGCCCGCCGGTCAGTGGACGGGGTGCATGGTCCGCTTCATCCAGGGCGACAGGATCAGGACGACGACCCCGACGAGCACCGCGACGGCCCCGTTGAGCGTGAAGTAGAGGCCGTCGGGGATCTCGCCGTAGAACCGGACGGTCTGCGCCTGGATGCCGTTCGCGAGCGCGATGGACAGGAACCACACGGCCATGGACTGGCTCGAGAACGCCGCGGGGGCGAGCTTGGTCGTCGCGGACAGGCCCGTCGTCTGGAGCAGGACGTCGCCGAGGCCCAGCAGCAGGAGCGAGGCCAGGAGCCACCAGACGGCGATCTTCCAGTCGCCGCTCTGCCCGGTCACGGCGGGCACGAGGATCAGGTAGGACAGCCCGCCGAGGAGCGCGCCGATCGCGATCTTCTTGGACGCGTGCGGCTGCCGGGGGCCGAGCCAGGTCCACAGGGCGGCGACCACGGGCGCGACGAGCACCTCGACGCCGCCGAGGAACGAGCTGAACCAGGCCGCCGGCGCCTCCCAGCCGAAGATCGTGCGTTCGACGTGCTGGTCGGCCAGCAGGATCAGGACGCTGTACGCCTGGAACAGCACGAAGTTGAACGCGACCGACGCGAACCACAGCACGAGGAATGGGCGGAGCCGGCCGCGTTCGGCGCCCGTCACGCGGGGGCTGCGGAACATGACGGTGAAGTAGACGATCGGCGCGGCCATCGCGACCACGGTCAGCGCGTCGACGACGCCCGCGATGCTGAGCCGCCCCGCGAGCGCGAGCCCGACGGCGAGGATCACCACCCCGGCCGCGACCCCTCCCAGGATCCACAGGGTCCGCCGCATCACGTCAGGCGGCAGGGGCGCCTCGGGGCCGCGACCGTGCCCGGGGACGTGCCTGCGGCCCACGACGTACTGGACCACTCCCGCGGTCATGCCGATCGCGGCGGCCGAGAACCCCCAGTGCCACCCGACGTCGGCGCCGAGCCACCCCGTGACGAGGGGCCCGAAGAACGCACCCACGTTGATGCCCATGTAGTAGAGCGCGAACCCCGCGTCCCGACGCTCGTCCGTGGTCGAGTAGAGCTTGCCCACGAGCGTCGACACGTTGGGCTTGAGCAGGCCCGTGCCCAGGCTGATGAGCACCAGCCCGAGCCACGTCGAGAGCTCGGCGGGGATCGCCATGGTGTAGTGGCCGCACGCGATGAGGATCCCGCCCCACAGAACGGCCCGGTACGAGCCCAGGACCCGGTCCGCGATCCACCCGCCGCCGACCGAGACGAGGTAGACCATGGTCCCGTAGCCGGCCGCGATCGAGGCCGCAGGCCCGGCCTCCATCCCGAGCCCGTCGTCCGCGACGGTCGCCGTGAAGAACAGGACGAGGATGGCCTGCATCCCGAGGAACGAGAACCGCTCCCAGACCTCGAGGCCGAACAGGGTCGACAGACCTCGCGGGTGCCCGAAGAAGGCTCTGTCGTCCGGGTCGACCACGGGGTCGGCCGGTCGTGCGTCCTCGGTCGTCAACAGCCCTCCAGCGGTCGGTGCGCCCGCCGCGGGCTCGCGGAGGCATCCTTCCAACCTAAGGAGGATCGCGGCACGTGGCTACAGGGATGCACGCCGAGCGCGCCCTGGCCCCGTCAGACGACCCGGTCGAGGCCCTCCAGGCGGGCGAGCCGGTCGAGCAGGGCGTCCCGCACGTCCGGCCACTCGTCCGCGAGGATCGAGAAGTAGGCCGAGTCCCCGCGCGTCCCGTCGGGCGCGACGCGGTGGCTGCGCAGCACCCCCTCGGGCACCGCGCCGAGGCGCTGGATCGCCGCGATCGAGCGGGCGTTGCGCGCGTCGGCCCGCAGCGCGACGCGCTCGACGTCGAGCACCTCGAACGCGTGCCGCAGCAGCAGGTACTTGCACGCCGGGTTGGTCACGCCGCCCCACCACGGACGGCCGTAGTACGTCCACCCGAGCTCGACCCGCCGTTGCGCGGGCGACCACTCGTAGAACGACGTGCTCCCGCGGACCTCCGCGGCGCCGTCGGGCCCGGGCGTTCCCTGCCCGACGACGGCCCACGCCAGGCGCCCCGGCGTCGCCACCGCGTCACGCACCAGGGCGACCATGTCCGCCGTCCCGCGAGGTGTGGGCGTGGACATCCCGGCCCACAGGGCGTCGTCGACGAGCGCAGCCAGCGCGGGTGCGTGCTGCTCACCGAGCGGTTCGAGCCGCAGCCCGAACCCTTCCAGGACGACGTCGTTCTCCATCCCCGCATCCTCCCGCAGCCGGTCGTGCGGGTTCTGTGAAGCCCGCTCCCCGAGATGCGAGCGTGCGAACACCCTGCCTACGGTCGCAGGGAAGCAACCACCATCACCGAGGGAGGAACCCCATGGGACTGGGAGACAAGATCAAGCACGGCGCCGAAGAGGCCAAGGGCAAGATCAAGGAAGGCACCGGCAAGGCGACCGGCAACGAGCGCCTCGAGGCCGAGGGCCACGCCGACCAGGCCAAGGCCAACGTGAAGCAGGCCGGCGACGACGTCAAGGATGCCTTCAAGAAGGACTGACACCACCTGGACGACGGCCGCCCCGGGACCCTGACAGGGTCCCGGGGCGGTGCTGTGGACAGGAAGGTTCAGAGGGCGATGACGGGCGCGAGGTCGGCGACGGCACCGAGGGTGTCCGGCGCACGGCCCGCCTCGACGAGACCGGGGCCGCCCAGCGGCGGCTCTCCGGCCGGCTGACCGACGGGCGGCACCACCGTGAGGACCGGAGGGCCCACGGGCAGCGCGGCCTCGGGCGCCTCGGCCGGGCCGAGCACGGGCACGATGCGCGGGCTCGAGATCCGCGCGAGCAGCCCGAGCTCCACCCCCGCCCACTCGTGCGCCAGGATCGAGAAGCACACCGAGTCGGCGCGGGAGCCGTCGGGGGCCGTGCGGTGACCCCGCATGACGCCCTCCTCGTACGCGCCGAGCCGGCGCATCGCGGACAGCGAGCGCTCGTTGCGCGCGTCCACCCGGAAGCCCACGCGGTGCACGTCCCACGACTCGAACGCATGTCGGAGCAGCAGCCACTTCGAGACCGGGTTGACGAGGCTCCCCCACGTGGAGCGGGCGTAGAAGGTCCGCCCGATCTCCACGCGCCTGTCGTCGAGCGACAGGTCACGGAAAGCGGTGCTCCCCACCACGACGCCCGAGCCCGCGTCGACGACGGCGAACGCCGTCAGGGCGCGCGTGGCCCGGGTGTCCTCGATGAAGTTCACCATCCCGACCTCCCCCTCGGGGAGGGTCGTACTCATGCCTGCCCACATCGACGGATCGACGATCTGGGCCAGCGCACCGGCGTGCGCGACGGCCAAGGGTTCGAGGCGGAACCCGTGGCCTTCAAGGTGGACATCGTGCTGCACAGCGCATATCAGAACACACGCAGGCGTCGCCGCCAAGACCACGGAGCGGTCCTTCGTGGACGGTGGGGTGACGACCCGGTGAACACCGCGACGCTCGCAGCGTCCCCGCAGGTCAGAGGGGGTGTCAGGCGGGGGCGGGACCGCAGCCCACGGCCGCCGTGATGTCGCCTGCCGCAGCCGTCGCGATGAGCCCGGAGAGCCCCGCGACCTGGAGCAGCGGACGCGGGTCGTCGCTCACGACCCAGCAGCCGTCCACGACCTCGTACCGGGCCTTCGACCCCTCGCTCGCCCAGGCGCGCAGCGCCGAGAGGAGACGCTCGATCTCCTCCCCCGTGGTCCCCACGCCGATCGACGCGCGGACGGCCCCCGCCGGGAGACCCAGGCGGGCCAGGAGCGGGTGCGCGCAGAACCGGCCGTCGCGCACACCGATGCCGTGCTCGGCCGACAGGTAGGCCGCGACGAGGCCCGCGTCCGCACCGTCGACCGAGAAGGTCACGACGCCCACGGGGTCCACGGCGTCCGCCCAGGCGCGCACGACGCGCACGCCGTCGATCTCCTCGAGCCCCTCGACGAGGCGGGCCCGGAGCTCGGTCTCGTGCGCGACCAGCACGCCGGGCTCGAGCGCCGCGAGCGCGTCGCACGCCGCGGCGAGCGCGACCGCGCCGATCACGTTGGGAGACCCGGCCTCGTGGCGTGCCGGGGCGGCCTGCCAGGTGGTGCCGTCGAGCGTCACGTTCCGCACCGCGCCGCCTCCGGCGAGGTACGGGGTGCCGGCGTCGAGCCAGTCGCGACGACCCACGAGCGCGCCCGCGCCGAACGGCGCGTAGGTCTTGTGCCCGGAGAACGCGACGTAGTCCACGTCGCTCGCCGCGAGGGACACGCCGCGGTGCGGGACGAGCTGGGCACCGTCGAGCACGACGCGAGCGCCGGCGTCGTGCGCCGCGGCGACGACGTCCGCGAGGGGCAGCGACTCGCCCGTGACGTTGGATGCGCCCGTGATCGCGACGAGCGCGTACGGGAAGCGCGAGAGCTCGGCGCGCAGGCCGGACAGGGTCTCGGCGACGGTCGCGCCGCCGACCAGGACCGTGGCCCCGCCCGTGCGCTGCCACGGCAGGAGGTTGGCGTGGTGCTCGACGTCGAGGACGAGCACGCGGCCCGGCGTCCCGTCGGCCTGGGCCGGGACGCAGCCCGCGAGGAGGTTGAGCGAGTCCGTGGTGTTGCGCGTGACGACCGTGACGTCGTCCTCTCGCGCGCCCACGAAGTCCCCGACGGTCCGACGTGCCGACTCGTAGAGGGCCGTCGACACCTGCGACAGGTAGCCCGCGCCGCGGTGCACGCTCGCGTAGAGCGGCAGGACCTCGTTGACGCGGTCGGCCACGACCTGCAGCGCAGGGGCCGACGCCGCGACGTCGAGGTTCGCGTACGGGACGCTGCGCCCGTCGACGAGCGGGACCAGGGTGTCGCTGCCCACGACGGGCAGCACGGCACACGAGGTGGGGGCTTCGATGACTGCGTGTGCGCTCATGGCACGTCCTCCGGTGGTCGTCGGAGTTCGCCGTGCCGGCCCCTCCGCGCTTGCCCCCCTCCTGATAGAGAGGGACCTGGTCGTCACCCGGGGCACCCCACCGCGGAGGAGGGTTGCCGGCCAGCAAACCGGGGTTTTGCGCTGGCACTCATGACCTGGTGTCCAGGATGGGCGAGGCCCACAGAGCGTGTCAACTGGTGGGCAGGGCGTCTCGGATGGTGGTCAGCACGGTCTGTCAGGCGGGCAGGACGGTCACTACCGGGACGCGACGCCCAGCGCCTCGACCCGGCGCGCGTCGGCCCGGTACATGGCCGCATGGTCCAGGAAGTCGTTCCGGCCCGTGTCCGCAGCGCGCCCGTCCGTGTACGCCGCGAGCTCGTCGAGCTTCGAGGCCATCGCGGCCAGGACGTCGCGGCGCGAGTACGGCACCCCGTAGGCCTCGACCAGCACATCGAGCCGCGCAAGAGGATCCAGGCGCCCGACGACGCCGCTCCCCTCCCCGCCCTCGGCGTCCGTCACGAAGGGCGCGAGCCGGTAGCCCAGGTACGCCAGGTCCCGGACCCGGGGGCCCGGGCTCGCGGTGTCGAAGTCGATGAGGCCGACCACGGCGCCGTCGCGGAAGGTCAGGTTGTACGGCGCGACGTCGTTGCGGCACACGACCTCAGCGGGCTCGTGCGGTGCGCTCTGCCAGAGGGGTGGCGCGGGCGCGTCGCCCGCGGCGAGGAAACCGACGCTCGCGTCGTGCACGCGCCGCAGGAGCTCCCCCGCGCCCCGGAGCACGGACTCGTCCCAGACCCACAGGGGAAGGGGGTAGTTCGCGACCTCGCCCGGGAGGTAGGACAGCACCTCGCGCCCCTGGCCGTCGGTCCCCAGCGGCTCGGGCACCTCGGCGATGCCGTGCGCGCGCAGGTGGCGCAGGAACGCCTGGACGGTCGGCGTCCAGGGCCCGGCGGTGCGTCGCACGGTGTCGCCGCGTCGCACGACCACGGTCGAGTTCCCGCCGGCCAGGACATCCTCGGCCTGGTCGGTTGCGTCCTGGTCCGGCTCGGGGAAGCGGTTCATGCGCAGAACCTACCCCGACCACCCTGCGAGACGTCCATTCCATTCCGTGGTCACGGTGACGTACGATCCGACGCAACCATCCAGAGCGGCTGAGTGACTTGGCACGATGACGCCGCAGCAACCCCCCGGTGACGGGCGAGGGTGCTACCGCCACGACCGATGGAGGATCACCATGAGTTCCCCCGACCGCGCGACCGCTGCACCGGTCCCTCCCGCCCGACCCGCCGACGGCTACGCGGGCGACCTCACGCCCGAGCAGGCGTGGACCCTGCTCCAGAACGACCCGAGCGCCGTCCTCGTCGATGTCCGCACCGACGCCGAGTGGCGGTTCGTCGGAGTCCCCGACCTGTCCTCGACGGGCCGGGAGCCGGTCCTGACCCAGTGGGTCGACGTCGCGGGCCGCCCCAACGCGTCGTTCGTCGCGGACCTCCGCGCGGCAGGCGTGACGCCCGAGCGACCGGTCGTCCTCCTCTGCCGCTCCGGAGCGCGGTCGATCGGCGCGGCCAAGGCTGCGACGGCCGCAGGCCTGGGCCCCGCGTACAACGTCCTCGAGGGATTCGAGGGAGCGCTCGACACCGCCGGGCACCGCGGCGCCGACGGCTGGCGTGCCGCCGGTCTCCCCTGGACGCAGTCGTGAGCGCCGCGACGGGCGACGGCGTCCTGCGCATCCCCGCCGGGATCCCCGGAGGCTCGGGCCGCGGTCCGCTCCCCCGCTCGGCGCGACCCGACACCCTCGCGGTGCGCGGTGGCCACGCCCGCTCCGAGTTCGAGGAGACGAGCGAGGCCCTCTTCCTCACGCAGGGCTACGTCTACGGGAGCGCGGCCGAGGCCGAGGCCGCGTTCACGGGCGAGGTCGACCGCTTCATCTACTCGCGCTACGGCAACCCGACCGTGCACACGTTCGAGGAGCGACTGCGCCTCATCGAGGGGGCGGAGGCCTGCTACGCCACGGCCTCGGGCATGTCCGCAGTCTTCACCTCGCTCGCGGCGCTCGTCGGTTCCGGGTCGCGCATCGTGGCGGCCCGCGCACTGTTCGGATCCTCGCTCGTGATCTTCGACGAGATCTTCGCCAAGTGGGGCGTGCGCACCGACTACGTCGACGGCCACGTGCTGTCGCAGTGGGAGGAGGCGCTGTCGACCCCTGCGGACGTCGTCTTCTTCGAGACCCCGTCCAACCCCATGCAGGACGTGATCGACGTGCGCCGCGTGAGCGACCTCGCGCACGCGGCGGGCGCGGTCGTCGTGCTCGACAACGTGTTCGCGACGCCCGTCCTCCAGAAGCCGCTCGAGCTCGGCGCGGACGTCGTCGTGTACTCGGCGACCAAGCACATCGACGGCCAGGGACGCGTGCTCGGCGGCGCCATCCTGGGCTCCGAGGAGTACGTCAAGGGCCCGGTCCAGACGTTCATCCGCAACACCGGTCCCTCGCTCAGCGCGTTCAACGCGTGGGTCCTGGTCAAGGGGCTCGAGACCCTGTCGGTGCGCGTCAAGGCCCAGAACGCCGCGGCCCTCCAGGTCGCGACCGCGCTCGAGGAGCTGCCCGGCATCACGGCCGTGCGCTACCCGTTCCTCGCCTCGCACCCGCAGGTCGAGCTCGCCAAGGCCCAGCAGAGCGGCGGCGGGACGGTCGTCACGTTCAACCTCGACGTGCCCGGCGCCGACGACCCGGGCACGGACCCCGAGCTCCTCAAGAAGCGCACGTTCCAGTTCCTCGACGCGCTGCGGATCGTGGACATCTCCAACAACCTGGGTGACGCCAAGTCCCTCATCACGCACCCTGCGACCACGACGCACCGCAAGCTGGGGCCGGAGGGTCGTGCCGCCGTCGGGATCGCGGAGACGACCGTGCGCCTGTCGATCGGCCTCGAGGACCCGCTCGACCTGATCGAGGACGTCGAGCAGGCGCTGCACCGCTGACCACCACGAGCCGGAATACCCCGGGCGTATCCCGGGGTTGCACCTGGCGATGACTACCTCGCCGCGCCTCTCCGTCCTCGACCTCGTCCCCGTCCGTTCGGGACAGTCCTCCGCCCAGGCCATCGCCGCCTCCCTGGACCTCGTGCGCCTCGCCGACCGGCTCGGCTTCACGCGCTACTGGTTCGCCGAGCACCACAACATGCCTGCGGTCGCCGCGTCGGCACCGCCCGTCATGATCTCCGCGGCCGCCTCGGTGACCGAGCGCATCCGCGTCGGGTCGGGCGGCGTCATGCTCCCCAACCACGCCCCCCTCGTCGTGGCCGAGCAGTTCGCCGTCCTGGAGGCCATGGCCCCGGGCCGCATCGACCTGGGGATCGGCCGGGCGCCCGGCAGCGACCCCGTCGTCACGGCCCTGCTGCGCTGCAGCGGCCCCACGTCCGACGTCGACCGCTTCCCCCAGCACGTCCAGGACATCCGCTCGCTCATGAGCGCGGAGGGCGCCACCGTCCGTCTCACGAGCGGCCAGGTCTACGACGTGCACGCGACCCCGGCTGCCGAGTCCGTGCCGCCCGTCTGGCTGCTCGGGTCGAGCGACTACTCGGCACGCCTGGCCGCCGAGCTCGGGCTGCCCTACGTGTTCGCCAACCACTTCTCGGGCGCCGGCATGGACGAGATCCTCGCGCTGTACCGCGACGGCTACCGGCCGTCCCCCGAGCACCCGACCCCCGAGACGTTCCTGACGGTCAACGTGTCGGTCGCCCCGACTCTCGACGAGGCCCGCGCCCGCGCCCTGCCGCAGGCGCGCATGATGGCCCGCCTGCGCTCGGGCAAGCCGCTCGGCGCCCAGGAGACGGTCGAGGACGCCGCGTCCACGCCGCTCGACGGGCTCGCCTCCCAGATGGCCGACGAGATGCTCGACCGGTGGATCGTCGACGAGCCCCGGGCCGCGGCCCGTCGGGTGCGCGAGCTCGCGACCCGGCACGGCGTCGACGAGGTCATGGTGGTGCCCGTCGCGGGGTCGCGTGCCGACGAGTCGCTCGACGCGACACCCGGTCGCACGCAGACGATCGAGCTCCTCGCGGCCGCGCTCGGCGACTGACCCCGTGACCCGGCCCGACGACGACCGCACCCGACCGCCCGCCGACGCGGCGCCGTCGGGCGCACCCGTGCGAGTCACCGGCCAGGCCTCGGTGCTGCTCGCCCCGAATCCCGGCCCCATGACGCTCGACGGGACCAGGTCCTACGTCCTGGCCGCGCCGGGGGCGGGCACGCGCGTCGTCGTCGACCCCGGGCCCGACGACGTCGCCCACCTCACGGCCCTGGCCACCGGTCCGCGCGTCGAGCTCGTCCTGATCACGCACCGCCACGCGGACCACACCGCGGGGGCGGCACGCTTCGCCGGCCTCACGGGCGCGCCGGTCCGCGCCGCGGACCCCGCGCACTGCCACCCGGCAGGCTCCCGCGAGGCCGCGCCGCTCCGCGGTGGCGAGAAGATCCACGCGGCCGGGCTGCGGATCGAGGTCCTCGCGACCCCCGGGCACACGAACGACTCGACGAGCTTCCACCTCCCCGACGACGGACCGCACGGCAGCGTGCTCACGGGAGACACGATCCTGGGCCGGGGCACCACGGTCGTCTCCGAGCCCGACGGCTCGTTGCGCGACTACCTCACGAGCCTCGACCTGCTCGGGGCGCTCGGCGCCGCGACGGTCCTGCCTGCGCACGGTCCGCACCTGGACCACGTCGCGGCCGTCGCGCGGGCGTACCGCGAGCACCGCCTGGCCCGGCTCGCGCAGGTGCGCGCGGTGCTCGGGGACCGGGCGCGGTCGCCCGTGACCGAGGGCCTCGTGGACGAGGTCACGGCTGCGGTCTACGCCGACGTCGACCGTGGCGTGCTCCCCGCTGCCCGGCAGAGCGTCCGCGCACAGCTCCGGTACCTCGCCCAGGACGCCTAGCGGCCGACGCGCCGGGCCGCACGCCCGGTGGTTGACTGACCGCGTGACGCCCGCTCACCACCCGGACCTGCCCAGCTCCCCCGTGCCCCGCGACCGCCTCGGGGCCGGACCTGCCGTGCGGCTGGCGGTCGGCGCGGCGGTCGGGGTGGCCGTGGGCGCCTGGATCGGGTCGCAGGGGTACCCGCGGTTCGCGTTCCTCGCCGGGTGGTCGGTCACGGCCCTCCTGTTCGTCGCCTGGACCGTGGCCGTCGTCATCCCCATGGACGCGCAGACGACCGCGAGCCACGCCACGCGCGAGGAGCCGTCGCGGCGCGTGACGCACCTGTTCATCCTGGCCGCGTCGGTCGTGAGCCTCGTCGGGGTGGGACTCATGCTGCTCGCCTCGCCCGACGACAAGGGGGCGCAGGCGCTGACCGCGGTGTTCGCCGTGGGGAGCGTCGCGATCTCGTGGGCCGCCGTCCACACGCTCTTCGGGCTCACCTACGCGCGGCAGTACTACACGGGAATCGACGGCGGCATCGACTTCAACCAGCACGAGCCGCCCCGCTACGTCGACTTCCTGTACGTGGCGTTCACCGTCGGGATGAGCTTCGCGATCTCCGACACCAACGTGACGTCGGGCGACATCCGCCGGACGGTGCTGTGGCACGCCCTGCTGTCCTACCTGTTCGGGACCGTGATCATCGGTGCGGTCGTCAACCTCGTCGCGGGGCTCTGACCTCGGTGTCCTCGCGTGACCGGCGGGTCATGAGGCTCGAGACGAGCGCGGCGGTCGCGGCGACGGCCATGACCAGGAAGAGAGCGAGGGCGACCCGCGCGGGGGTGTAGACGATGTGGTCGGTCATCTCGTCCGTGGGACCGAACCAGCCCCACTCCACGACCGTGGCCTCGATACGGGCCCCGAGTGCTCCCAGCCGGCCAGGGGCCGCGGCCAGTGCGCCGGCCACCCAGGTGAAGCAGTCGACCGCGAGAGCACCGAACACGGAGGAACCGGACAAGAGGGTGAGCACCGGACCAGGGTAGCGGGTTGCCGGGGCGCACGTCGGGTGATTTCACCCCGGCTCGGCCCCGGGACGCGCCCGGTGCACGACGCCCGACGGCGGGGCTCCCCGCAGCGGGGAGCCCCGCCGTCGGGCGGTGCGTGCGTCGCGCGAAGACGCGCGGATCAGGACCGGACGAGGGTGCTCAGCACCGAGGTGAAGAAGCCCAGCCCGTCCGTGCCCGCGCGCGGGCCGGACTCGTTCGCGGGGCCGAACCCGGCCTCGACCGCGTGCTCGGGGTGCGGCATGAGGCCCACGACGTTGCCCGCCGCGTTCGAGATGCCTGCGATGTTGCGGCGCGAGCCGTTCGGGTTCCAGCCCTCGTAGCGGAAGACCACGCGACCCTCGGCCTCGAGCTCGTCGAGCGTGCGCTCGTCGGCGACGAACTGGCCGTCCTGGTTCTTGAGCGGCACGGTGATGCGCTGCCCCGCGGTGTAGTCGCGCGTCCAGGCCGTCTCGGCGTTCTCCACGACCATGGTCTGCTCGCGGCAGATGAACGCGAGGTGGTCGTTCTTGATCATCGAGCCGGGCAGCAGGTGCGCCTCGGTGAGGATCTGGAAGCCGTTGCAGATGCCCAGGACGGGCAGACCGCCCTTGGCCGCGTCGACGAGCGAGTCCATGACGGGCGCGAAGCGGCTGATGGCCCCGGCACGCAGGTAGTCGCCGTACGAGAAGCCGCCCGGGAGCACGACCGCGTCGACCCCGTGCAGGTCGGCGTCCGCGTGCCACAGGGACACGGGCTCGCCGCCGGCCAGGCGCACGGCACGGGCCGCGTCCCGGTCGTCGAGCGTGCCGGGGAACGTGATGACACCGATCCGGGCCGTGGCCAGGCCGGTCGCTGCGGGGGCGCTCATCAGGCGCTCTCCCCGCCCAGCTCGGCCGTCAGCTCGGCGACGAGGACGACGTCCTCGATGACCGGGTTCGACAGGACCTTCTCGCCGGCCTCGCGGGCCGCGGCGAGCACCTCGGGGGTGACGTCACCCTCGACCTCGAGCTCGAACCGCTTGCCCTGGCGCACGCCGGTGAACTGGGTGAAGCCCAGGCGCGGGAGCGCCCCGACGACGGCCTTGCCCTGCGGGTCCAGGATCTCGGGCTTGGGCATGACCTCGACGACTACGCGTCCCACAGGAGCTCCTCGGGAAGTTGGTCCGGCCTGCTCGGCTCGGACAGGTCCGCACGAGGCTCGGGGCGCGCCGCGAGGGCGGCGACGAGGTCGCACGGATCTCGGTGGGTGGGGATTCCGCGGCCAGTTTACCCGCGCCGCGCGCGGGGCCGGGCCGCGTCTCAGGCGGCGGTCGGGCGGCCCTCCCGGGGGGTGGTCGAGAACGAGGTTGCGGTCGTTCCGCACGCCATGACGACCACAACCTCGTTCTCGAGCGCGGGCATCTCCCGGCCCGACGGCGGAGCACGCCTCAGGGGGCGGGCTCGGCGTCCCGGGCGGTCGCGGCGGGCGCGCACCGCATCTGCTCGGGCACGTTGCCGTAGACCACGTGCCGGTACCAGGCGGTGCGGGTGCGGCTCTCGCGCATCAGGGTCCCCGAGACCACTGCCAGGACGGCGACGACGACCCAGAACGGCCAGGCCCTGAACAGGGTCGTCGACGAGCTGAGGACGCCAGGCGGGGGGACGAACAGGTTGACCACCCCGAGCACGCCGAAGAGCAGCGCCCAGGTCAGGACGACCGTCCACACGTAGTCCCGCACCGAGTAGAGCGCGCCCCGGATGTCGTCCGCGACCCACCACCAGTACCGGGCGGGCAGCCGCAGGCCGAACCGGTACAGCACCCACCGCCACAGCGGCGGTCGCTCGCGCAGTCGCAGCCCCCAGCCCGCCCGCAGGAGGCTGCGGACCTCGTCGCTGCTCAACCGGTCCGGGGCGGGCGCGCCGGTCGCCTCCGAAGCCGCGAGCGCCACGTCCTGCTGGACCGCGAGCAGCTCCTCGCCGTGGATCTCACGCCACCGCCGCGGGTAGGCGCGCGCCCAGAAGCGGGCCGAGCGCTCGAAGCGCTCCTCGGGGGCCAGACCGCGGCGGCGCATCAGGCCAGCCCCCCGGCGAGCCGGCCTGACGTCGGGCGTGCGGGCTTCCCCCGAGCGTCGAGGGCCCTCTGGGCCCGGGCGGCGAGCTCGCGGAGACGGACCGTCTCCTGCTCGGCGGCGCGGCGGCCGTCGTCGGTGACCCGGTAGTAGCGGCGGAGGCGACCGTCGACGACCTCCTCTCCCGAGGGTTCGACGAGCCCAGCGCCCGCGAGGCGGTCGAGGTTGCCGTACAGGGTGCCCGCGCCCAGGGCCGTGGCACCGTCCGACAGGTCGGCGACGGCCTGGATGACGGCGTAGCCGTGCAGGGGCTCGGGGGTCAGGGACAGCAGGATCAGGTAGGCCTGCTCGGTCATGCGGAAGGGCTTCCCGCCGGGGAGGCCGCGCGACGCTGTGGGCATGGTCGATATATATCGCGCAACGACCCATCAGAGCAAGAGGTCGTTCGCCGAGCCGCGTGTCAGCGGTTCGACCTATGATCGAACACATGTTCGATTCGCTGTCCGAGGCCCGTCCGGGGCCGGTCGTCCAGGTGGTCGCCGCCGTCCTGTCCCGGGACCGCACGTGCACGTTCCCGGGATGCGCCGTGCCCGCGTTCCGCTGCGACCTGGACCACGTGGTCCGGCCGGCGCCACGGGCCCCGGGCGCCCCCGGCGCGCAGGACGACGTGGGCCCTCAGGACCTCATCTCGCTGTGCCGGCACCATCACGTGGTCCGGGCGAGGCAGGGCTGGCTGCCCGAGCTCGCTCCCGACGGCACGGTGCGCTGGACGTCCCCGACCGGGCACCGCTACGTCCGCGAGCGCCACGGTCACCCGGCGCGCGCGTCGGACCTCAGAACAGGGACCGGCCCGTGATCCGCTCGTAGGCCTCGAGGTAGCGCTCGCGCGTGCGCTCGACGATGTCCGCGGGCAGCACGGGCGGCGGGGCGTCGGACGCCCGGTCCCAGCCCGAGGCCTCGGACGCGAGCCAGTCGCGGACGTGCTGCTTGTCGAAGCTGGGCTGCGCACGTCCCGGCTGCCACTGGTCGGCGGGCCAGAAGCGCGAGGAGTCGGGGGTCAGCACCTCGTCACCCAGGACGGTCGCACCCGTGACGGGGTCCACGCCGAACTCGAGCTTGGTGTCGGCGAGGATCACGCCGCGCTCGCGCGCGATCTCCTCGGCACGCGAGTACACCGCGAGGGTCAGGTCGCGCAGCCGGGTCGCGGCCTCGATCCCGATGCCCTGCGCGACCACCTCGAACGACACGTTCTCGTCGTGCTCCCCCACCTCGGCCTTGGTCGCGGGCGTGAAGATCGGCTCGGGGAGGCGCGACCCGTCGACCAGCCCCTCCGGCAGCGGAACACCGCACACCGTACGGTCGACGCCGTACTCGACCAGGCCCGAGCCCGTGAGGTACCCACGGGCGACGCACTCGACCGGGAACATCTCGAGTCGACGGCAGATCATGGCACGGCCCGCGACGACGTCGGGCACCAGGCCGTCGCCCGGCATCGCGCTGGCCTCGGTGCTCACGACGTGGTTGGGGACGATGTCGGCCAGCCTGTCGAACCACCACAGGCTGAGCTGCGTCAGGATCACCCCCTTGTCCGGGATCCCCGGCGAAAGGACGTGGTCGAACGCGCTGACACGGTCGCTCGCGACCACGAGGACGACGTCACCGAGCGGGTGCGCGCCACCGAGCAGCGCGAGGTCGGGCTCGTACAGGTCACGGACCTTGCCCGAGTAGACGTGGCGCCACCCCGGCAGGTCCAGGTGGGCCGTGTCGAGGCCGCCGTCGAACCCCGCGCTCACAGCGCAGCCGCCCGACCGGCAGCGGCCTTCTCCGCGATGTCCGTGCGGTGGTGCGCACCCGGCAGGACCACCTGGTCCACGCCCGCGTACACCCGCCGACGGGCCTCGGAGAGGTCCTCGCCGCGCGCGACGACCGACAGCACCCGGCCGCCCGCGCTGCGCAGCACGTCCTCGTCGTCGAGCGCCGTGCCCGCGTGCAGGACGTGCACGCCCTCGACGGCCTCGGCCCCCTCGATCCCCGTGATCGGGTCCCCGCTGCGGACTGCGGACGGGTAGCCGTGAGCCGCGACGACCACGGTGACCGCGGCGTCGTCGGACCAGCGCAGACGCGGGAAGTCCGCGAGCTCGCCCCGGGCCGCCGCCCGCAGCACCGCGGAGAGGGGGGTCCGGAGGCGGGCCAGGACGACCTGCGTCTCCGGGTCGCCGAACCGCGCGTTGAACTCGACGACGCGCGTGCCGCGGCTCGTGAGCGCGAGGCCCACGTACAGGACCCCGGCGAACGGCGTGCCGCGGCGCGCCATCTCGTCGATCGTGGGCTGCGCGACCCGGGTCACGACCTCCTCGGTCAGCCCCTCGGGGGCCCACGGCAGCGGGCTGTAGGCGCCCATGCCGCCCGTGTTGGGACCCGCGTCGGCGTCGAACGCGCGCTTGAAGTCCTGCGCGGGGGCCAGCGGGACGACGCTCGTGCCGTCCGACAGGCAGAAGAGCGAGACCTCGGGACCGTCGAGGTACTCCTCGATCACGACGACCGGGTCGCCCGCGCCGGGACGCGGCGTCGCGAAGCAGGCCTGCGCGTGCTCGAGCGCCTCCTGGCGGTCGTCGGTCACGACGACGCCCTTGCCCGCTGCGAGCCCGTCGTCCTTGACGACGTACGGGGCGCCGAACGCGTCGAGCGCGTCCGCCACCTGGTCGATGTCGGTGCACACGTGCGCGAGCGCCGTCGGGACCGATGCGGCCGCCATGACGTCCTTGGCGAACGCCTTGGACCCCTCGAGCGCCGCGGCCTCGGCGCTGGGGCCGAAGCAGTCGATGCCCGCCGCGCGGACCGCGTCCGCGACCCCCGCGACGAGGGGGGCCTCGGGGCCGATCACGACCAGGTCCGCGCCCAGCCGGGTCGCGAGCGCCGCGACGGCCTCGCCGTCGACCGCGCTGACCGCGTGCAGGGTCGCGAGCTCACCGATGCCCGGGTTGCCGGGCGCGGCGTGCAGCTCGTGCGGCTCCGCACCCGTGACCACGGTCTCCTGCGCGAACGAGTGGACGATGGCGTGCTCGCGGGCACCCGAACCGATGACGAGGATCTTCACGGGACGGCAGTCTACCGACCGCGCCCCGCGGGCCCGGGGTCGTCCACGACGCCGCCCCCCGGACCGTCCTGCCCGGGGCGCCTGGCCGGGGAGGGCATGAGGGCGAACCCCACGAGGGCGCACGACGCGACCACGAGCGGGATCCCGACCGCGGGACGGCGCAGCACCTCGATCGCGTCCCGAGCGCCCGGGACGCGGACCAGGGGCACCAGGGCGTCCTCGACCACGTAGGGCTCGGGGTCGTCGACCGGGTTGTTGTCCCCGCGCAGCGTCAGGGTGCGCGCCTCCCCCGGGCCGTCCTCGATCCCGACGACGCGGTGCGTGACGAGGACGCCGTCGCTCGTGAACACGCTCACGACGTCGCCGACCTCGAGCGTCGAGGCCGGGACCCGCCGGGAGACGACCCCGTCCCCCACCTCGAACGTGGGGATCATCGACCCCGAGACGACGACCAGGGACTGCAGGTGGCCCGTCTGGATGCCGACGAACAGCCCCAGGCCGAGCACGCCGACGACCGCCGCGAGCGTGAGGAACACGTCACCGATGCGCTTGAGCAGCCTCACGCGACACCTCCTCGGGCGGGTCGACGGCGGCCGGGGGGCAGGGCGCCACGGGAGGCCGGGGCGCCACGGGAGGCCGGGCGGTGCACGCCGGTCACCGCCAGGCCGACCAGGTCGGCGTGACGGGCCAGGGGAAGACCTTGCGCCCTGCGGTCCCTGCGGTGCCCTGGATCCCGAGCTGGCCCTTGGTGTTCGCACCCCAGCAGTAGACGTTGCCCCCGGTCGTCAGGGTGCAGCCGTGGTCCGTGGACACGTCGACCCTCTGCAGGACGCTGTCCGCGCCCATCTGCCGGGTCAGCACCCTCTCCGGCCGGTCGCGGACGGCCGGGACGGTCCACTCGTCCTGGTTGGCCCCGGTCTGGGCCGACGAGTTGTCGCCCCAGCAGTAGGCGGCTCCGTCGTAGGCCAGCACGCAGGCGGTCTTCCCGCCGACCGCGACGAGCCCGGAGCGGAGCTCGGAGAGCGCGCCGCGCACCTGCAGGGGCGTCGTGGACAGGTCCACCCGGGCGCCGTTCGAGGACTGACCGAGCTGCTTGCTCGAGTTGTCCCCCCAGCAGAAGGTCCGTTCGGCGCTGTTGGCTCCCGAGGCGACCACGCACGCGAACTGGTTGCCGACCGCCACGTCGTGGCTCGTGAAGCCCGCGAGGACGCCGGTCGTGACGACCTGGACCGGGAGGTGGCTCGTGCTGGTCGTCCCGTCCCCGAGCTGTCCCCGCGCGTTGGCCCCCCAGCAGTAGGGGACGCCGTCCGCGACGAGGCAGGCCGAGTCGTCCCCGACCGCGACGTCCGTCACGGTCGCGGTCTCGGGCAGGGCCTCTCCGTTGATCTGGACCGGTGTCCCGGTGCTGCCGAGCTGGGTGTGCGTCCCGCCCCAGCAGTACGCCTTGTCATCGGCCACCACGCACGAGCTCGAGGCGCCCACCTCGAGGTCGGTCACCGACGCCTCGTGACCGTGCGTGGGGACGCGCACCGGCAGCGTCGAGCTCGGGACGCCCTCGACCCCGAGCTGCCCCCGGTCGTTGAGGCCCCAGCAGTACACGGCGTCGTCCGTGGTCGCGCACACGTGCGCGGTGCCGGCGTCGACCTTGGTCACGGTCTTCCCCTGGAGCTCGCCCCGCACGGGGCCCACGAACACGTCGGTGGACACGGTGTCCCCCGTCCCGAGCTGGCCCACCGAGTTGTCCCCCGTGCACCAGACCTGTCCGCCCACGAGCGCGCACGAGAAGCTGTCGCCCGCCACGACGTCGGTCACGGTGCCACCCGCGACGGAGGCGATGCTGACCTGCCCCTGGGCCTGGACCACGTCGGTCCACGCGGCCGCGGTCGGCTGCGAGCGGCCGACCGCCCAGAGGGTCGTCGTCGCGACCGCGAGCAGGAGGACCAGCGCTGCGGCGACCGCGGTGCGGAGCCGTCCCGGTCCGTGGTGAAGGACCGTCGTGGGGTCGGTCATGCTGCTCTCCTCTCGTCGTGTCGTCCGCGCGTCCTGCCTGCGTGCTCGCGCGGGTCGCGTCGTGCTGTGCCTGGTCCTGTGACTCGCGTCCCCAGGACGCCCTGCCGCTGTTCCTGCCTAGCGGCGCGCGGTCGCCCCCTCGTCGTCCGTGTCCCGTCGCCTGCGGCGCACGAGCGCCGCGCCGATCCCGAGCAGCGCGCCGGCCAGCCCGGCGAGCGTCAGGACGCCCGTCCCGGTCGCCGCGAGCGAGCCGCTGCCCGGCCCGGGGGACGCGCCCGACCCTGCTGCGTCGTCGGGCGCGCTGGGACCCGTGGTCCCCGTCGCCCCGCCCTCCGAGCCGTCTCCGGTCTCCTCGCCGCCGGGGCGCGCGCCCTCGAACGAGAGGTCGTAGCGGACGTTGCCGGTCGCCCCGGCGCGCACGTCCTCGTCGAGCGTCACGGAGACGCGGAGCGAGGCCGTCTCGCCGGCGGGCAGGACGAGCTCCTCGTGCGAGCTCCCCGAGCGCCCGGTCCGCCACCCGTCGACGAGGACGACGGCCCCGGTCGGGCACTCGTCGTCGACCCAGGTGGTGCCGCACGCCTCGATCGTGGTGGCGAGCGAGGTACCCAGCTCACCCGTGGCCGTCACCGCGACGTCCACGACCGTGCCGTCGGTCTCCCAGGCCGAGGCCAGGTCGACGATCGTCGACCGGGTCTGGCCCGGCGACATGCCGTCGAAGGAGAACGACCGGGGCAGGGAGGTCAGGTTCCGGGTCGTCGTGGTCCGCTCCGCGGTGGGCGTCCCCGCTGCGGCGGCAGCGCCGGCCCCGAGGGGTCCGACGCTGCCGAGCACGCAGAGGGTCGCCACCCCCACGACGGCCCGTGCCGTGCGTGGGGTCCAGGTCATGTCAGGAGGCCACCTCGGTGCCGGTGACCTGGACCGTGATCTTGGCGCTCTTGCCCTGGGCTGCGGCGTTCGCGCCCGTGGCGCTGGTGTCCGGGTCCGTGAACGAGTACGTGACGTCGACCGGGACGACGTCGCCGCTCGCGAGCTCGTCGGGGTTCTTCCCACCCGACGTGTCGTAGGCGGCCGTCACGGTGAGGAAGGCCGCAGCGTCGCCCGTGACCTGGACGTCCGGGGTGTCGACGAGGTCTGCGGCGTGCGTCGAGTCGGCGTTCTTGACCCAGACGGTGCGCGTCACGGTGTCACCGGGGGCGAGGTCCTCGACGACGGGGATCGTGAGCGCGACCCCCTGCTCGTTCCCTTCCTCGAAGCCCTCGCTGGCGCTGGTCACCGATCCCTGCAGGTTGAACGACGAGGTGCTCACGTCTCCCGCGAACCAGACGTTGTCGCTCCAGAGCGCGCTGGTCGCGGCGACGCCGACCCCGAGGACGACCAGTCCTGCGAGCCCGGCCTTGATCTTGCGGCTACGGGTTTCGTGCATGCGTTGGAAAACACCCATCTCTCGGTCAGGGTGCGCGCAGCGAGCGGGGTCGGCGCCACCCTGAAGCTTCCTTGCGGTCCCTCCAAGTAAAGCGTCGTTGGTCGATGCCTCTTGGTACGCCCATACCATAGTGAGACGCTCGTATTAGGTAAAGACGCGCCGAGAGCAGCTCGGGTCGATTGTCCGACCGTGTCCGGTTTCTGACAGCGCGTGTGATCGACGTCATATCACGTGCCCGGGGTACGACCGAGGGCCCCGCGCTCCGCCGCCCTGGGGCGAGCG
>NZ_JAMXIO010000051.1:0-22463 GCF_059651515.1 Oerskovia sp. 140933 | reverse complement strand
CCCCCCCCCCCCCCCCCCCCCCCCGGATGACTCCGGACAGGGGATTACGGCCTGGGCACTCTCCTACAACCGGCGCACACTTGTCGAAGGCCTCAACGCCCAGCTCCGCTTCCTCGATGCCGACATCAACCACGGCTTCATCCAGGTCCTCGGGCGTCAGGCAACGAACCTGCTCCTCGCGTTCGCCATCGCCGGACACAACGCGATCCAGATCCACAAGTGGTTCAGCGCCCGCGCACTGCCTGAACCCTGGCAGGTCGAGCTCGGCGAGAAGCCCGACACCAGGCCAGTCGGCCGCGGCACCCGGTCCCGCAAGAACAAGCACCGCGCTCCACCCGGCAAGGACTTCCGGCACACGACCTCGTGAGCACCTGACGACCACAGCACGCCACCAGTACGCCAAGCGCGCCCTGAACCTCCGAGTGCGCGCAAGAGTCGAGGCTCCGAGAACTCCAGCGCGGCTCCACGCCCGCCGCGACAGCGCATCTCAGGGCTGAACCAGCCCCAACGACAATGGTCCCGGCCGGGAGAACCCGACCGAGACCATTAACGAACTGCCGACGGCTCCTAGTACGAAACCGTCTTCACGTGGGGGGTTTCGGGAAGTGGCTGACCTGCGGCGATGCGGCGCCTGGGCCCGGCCCAGGCGCACGCCGACGACACGCCCAGGCACACCTGTGCGCGAGGCCCAGAACCCGGCGAACACGACCTCACGTTCAAGTGCAGGGCATCGATCGCGAAGCGGACCTCCGGATGCGCGGCCGATGCACGTGCGCTGAGCGCCTGGACCGTCGTGAGACGGTCAGTAATGCGCCGACCATGCCGCACCTACACTGCCCCTCATGACCACCCCGAAGGCCGCCATTCCGCCGATTCCCAAGAAGCTACCCGCCGCCGTCCCAGCCGGTAGAGCCTCAGGCAGCCTGATCCTCTGGGGCGTCATCGCCCTGGTCATCGGACAGGTCCTCTACGCAGCCGGTCAGCAGTCACAGATCAACGCCGCGCTCAGACACTGGGTCAGGGCCATTGATCCTCATCGGCGCGGCGATCTCGATCGTCGGACTGATCCTCGTGGTTCGGGCCGTCCTGCGCCTCGCCGAGCGCATCGACTTCCTGTACCACCGGAATGGCGGGAGATGACATAGGGCCAATTGTCTGCCAGGCCTCAGCGAACGACCGGCCGCGGTACGCCATCGAGAAGCTCGGGTGGAGGCCAGACCGCCGGGTAGGCCTCGCCGGCCTCGCCACAAGCGGCGGCACCTGTGTCGCCTCATACTGTCGTCCGATGCCTTCCTCAAGGAAGGCTCACTCGGGCTCGCCATGGCCGCTTGCGGACACGGGCCGTGAGACACGACGCACAGACCGGCCGCCCGACCGCCGCATACGTCTCATGAACGGTCGCCCACAGCACAGCGCGACCCGTCCAGATCCGCAAGCGTCATCCCCGATCCCGAACCTCGCGTCCAGCTCAACGGATAGGATCCTCACAGCGCAACAGGCCACGGCCGACGTCGCCGTCAGCCAGTACGAACGGGCCGACTACTGCAGATGAAGCAGCCTCACGTCAGGACAGGCAAGATCATATGGCGAGACTCAACCTCAAGGCCATCGAGGAGCGCGTTGCGCCGCTCGCCGGCCGTGAGTCGTACGACCGCGAGTTCATATTCGAGCTGCTGCTCGCCTACGGGAAGTCTCAGAGCAACGTCACGCGGCTGCGCAACGGATCGCTCAACGTGGCGCTGGATGTCGCGAGCGAAGTCGCGCAGAAGAACGTTGTCTACTTCAAGGAGACGACGAGTGACCCCCTCGCAGTACTCGAGGAACTAAAGACATCACCCGCCGTAGTTCGATATAGCACCCGCTTCGTCATAGTCACCGACTACGTCGAGCTTGTCGCGACGGACACGAAAACGGCCGAGACGATCGGCTTCCCTATCCGGGAAATCGACCAACACTTCACGTTCTTTCTGCCATGGGCAGGCATGGAGAAGGCCCAGTACACCACCGAAGCGCATGCAGACGTCAAAGCCGCTGAGCGCATGGGCAAGCTGTTCGATGAACTGCTCGCCGCGAATCCGGACCTCCTCCAGCAACCGCATGGGCGCCACGCACTGAACTTGTTCTTCACGCGCCTGCTATTCTGCTTCTTTGCCGAGGACACTGGAATCTTTGACGGGAACCAGTTCACCAACGCAATTGGGTCGCACACACAACCCGATGGCTCCGACATGGACGAGTTCCTGACGGACCTGTTCATTGCGCTAGACACCGAGCATGCCGCTGACAAACCCAAACACCTCGCGGCGTTCCCGTACGTCAATGGCAGACTCTTCACGATGTCCGAGGGCGATGTGGTGCCGCAGTTCACGAAGAAGGCTCGAGAAGAACTCATCGAGTCGGGCAAGCTCATCTGGCGAGAGATCAATCCTGACATCTTCGGATCGATGTTCCAAGCGATTGTCACACCGGGTAAGCGCTCAGGGCTGGGCCAGCACTACACCTCGGTGCCGAACATCCTTAAGACAATCGAACCGCTTTTTTTAAACGAACTTAAGGAGAAGTTCGACGGCGGGTTCGACTCGGTGAAGAAACTCGAGGCCCTCTTGCAGCGTATAAGTGAGATCAAGATATTCGACCCCGCCTGCGGCTCGGGGAACTTCCTAGTCATCGCTTACAAGGAACTACGCAAACTCGAGCACGCCATCCTCGAGCGCCTGGCCGAAATGCGCGGCGGGACGCACCAGGGCCAGCTTTTGGGCTCAAAGATCAACATCGAGAAATTCTTCGGCATCGAAATCGACGACTTTGCCGTCGAAGTGGCAATTCTGTCGCTATGGATCGCGAAGCACCAGATGAATGTTGAATACCGTGAGAAGTTTGGAATCGATCTCCCCCTGATCCCGCTCAAGGAGACAGGGCAGATCAGAGCGGGCAATGCAACACGTCTGGACTGGAACACAGTCTGTCCGAACGACCGGCACTCTGAAATATACCTAATTGGCAACCCGCCCTACTACGGATCCAAGCTTCAAACCGCAGAGCAAAAGGCAGATTACTCGTACGTAATCGCGGACACGAGTCTGTCTAAGAACCTTGATTATATTGCCCTGTGGTTCATCAAGGGGGCCCAATACATTAGCAATAGCAGGGCTGAACTATCGTTTGTGACGACCAACTCCCTCGCACAGGGGCAGCAGGTTGAACTCCTCTTCCCGTACTTGATTGGTCTCGGTCTAGAAATTGGGTATGCCCACACCTCATTCAAGTGGTCGAATAACGCGAAGCGAAATGCTGGCGTGACGGTGTCGGTCATTAATTGGCGCACCATTCGGGCCGGTCAAAAGTACATCTATGTAGGCGACTTGCAAATTAAAGCGTCGAATATCAATGGGTACCTTGCTGATGGCGACAATATTGTCGTAACGGGTCGCCGTAAGCCATTGTCGAGCCTCCCTCTTATTTCCAACGGCAGCATGCCTAACGACGGGGGGAATCTCCTGATTAGGGAGTCCGTGTGGCGTGGCATGGTCGCCACCGATCCAAGAGTCGGGGAGTACACGAGAGAATTTGCGGGGACTGAGGAGTTTATCGACGGCGTTGATAAGTACGCCCTCTGGTTGACGTTGGAGAATCACGCCATCGCAGCCGAGGTTCCGGAGATCAGCCGGAGAGTGCTCGGCGTGTTCAACCATCGATCAAAGAGTACTCGCCCTGCAACCAAGAAGCTCGCGGACGTTCCTTGGCGTTTCGCCGAAGTCCGATACCGGGAAACCGACTCAATTCTGATCCCTCGCCACTCGTCTGAGCGGCGAAAGTACATTCCAATTGGCTATCTGGGTCCAGATGTGATCATCGGTGACTCTGCAAGTGCAATTTACGATGCCGAACCTTGGGTTCTTGCTCTCCTAACATCGCGCATGCATATGGCGTGGACTCGCGCAGTCGCAGGTGCGCTCGAGGATCGGATTCGCTACTCCAACACGATCGTCTATAACAATTTTCCAGCGCCTCCGTTGTGCGATTCGATGAAGGAACAGCTTACTGTCGCTGCGCTGCAGGTGCTGGACGTTCGCGAGTACCACTGCGAGCGGACGCTCGCCGAGCTGTACGACCCGGCCTCGATGCCAACTGATCTCCGCCAGGCCCACCACGACATCGACGTACTCGTGGACTCGATCTACTCGAAGCACGGCTACGAGACCGACGAGGAGCGCCTGTCAGACCTGTTCGCGATGTATGAGCGCATGGCCGCCGAAGAAGTAGCGAAGGCCCGGGCGAAGAGGACCAGGAGCATGAAGCAGTGAACGCGATTAACAAGCCGGTGAACATTGTGAATGTCACTTACGCCCAGACGAAGGCTTCCGTGAACACGGATGAGTTGGGCATGCGAGAGATGCAGCAGCGCGTCTTCGGGAAGCGAGACTCGCAGCACCTGCTCGTGAAGGCTCCACCAGCATCGGGCAAGTCACGCGCGCTCATGTTCGTGGCGCTCGACAAGCTCTACAACCAAGGCCGCAAGAAGGTCATCGTCGCGGTGCCGGAGCGTTCGATCGGGGCGTCCTTCGCGTCGACCAGTCTCACGAAGTGCGGCTTCTTTGCCGATTGGGAGATCAAGCCGGAGCACAACCTTTGCGATGCCGGGTCTTCCGCAGGCAAGGTCGACGCGTTTATAAAGTTCCTCGCGGGGCCCGACGCGACGCTCGTGTGCACCCACGCGACCCTGCGCTTCGCCTTCGAGAAGCTGGCACCGGAGTCGTTCAATGGCACAGTGCTCGCGATCGACGAGTTCCACCATGTCTCGGCCGACACGGAGTCGAGCCGTTTGGGCTCGCTGCTGCGTGACGTGATGAACGGCTCCGACGTCCATATCGTTGCGATGACGGGGTCATATTTCCGAGGGGACTCGGTTCCGGTGCTCTCGGCCGAGGACGAGGCGAAGTTTACTCCGGTTACGTTCAACTACTACGACCAGCTCAACGGCTATGAGTACCTGCAGTCGTTGGGTATCGGCCACCACTTCTACCAGGGTCGATACACGGACGCGATCGGCGAGGTCCTAGACCTCGACAAGAAGACGATCGTGCACATCCCGAACGTCAACTCGGGCGAGTCGACGAAGGACAAGATCGAGGAGGTCGGTCACATCATCGACGTCATCGGTCGCGTCGAGGAGACCGACCCGGACACCGGCATCATCAGCGTGCGCCGCACAGACACCGGAGCCATCGTGCGCGTGGCCGACCTCGTCGACGACACCGACCAGAAGAAGCGCGGCGACACGCTCCACTACCTCGGCCACACGGCGTCGAAGGAGCAAGACGCGGTCGACATCATCATTGCCCTCGGCATGGCCAAGGAAGGGTTCGACTGGCCCTTCGCCGAGCACGCCCTCACGGTCGGCTACCGGGCCTCGCTCACCGAGGTCATCCAGATCATCGGGCGCGTGACCCGTGACAGCCCGGGCAAGCCTCACGCGCAGTTCACGAACCTGATCGCCGAGCCCGACGCGTCCCAGAGCGAGGTGAAGGTGTCAGTGAACAACATGCTCAAGGCCATCACCGCGTCGCTGCTGATGGAGCAGGTGCTGGCGCAGAACTTCACGTTCAAGACGAAGAAGTTCGACGGCGACGACTCGAAGGTCCCTGGCCAGCTGAAGATCAAGGGGTTCAAGGAGCCCTCGAGCGAGCGCGTGAAGCAGATCGTCGAGACCGATCTGAACGACCTGAAGGCGACGATTCTCCAGGACGACTCGTTCGCGAGGGCAGCTGCCGGATCGGTGGATCCCGAGACCACCAACAAGGTCCTGATCCCCAAGATCATCCGCGAGAAGTACCCAGATCTCACCGAGGCGCAAGTCGAGGAGGTCCGCCAGCAGGTCGTGGTGGACTCGGTGATCAAGAACGGCGAGGTGCGCGAGGTAGGCGATAAGCGGTTCATCAAGATGGCCGAGAAGTTCGTCAACATCGACGAACTCAACATCAACCTCATCGACTCCGTGAACCCGTTCCAGCGCGCCTTCGAGGTCCTGTCCAAGTCGGTCACGCCGTCGGTGCTGAGGATCATCCAGGATACAATCGCGGCGACGCGGGTCGAGTTCAGCGAGGAAGAGGCCGTCGCTCTGTTCCCGAAGATCCAGAACTGGGTCAAGGTCAACGGCGGACGCCGACCGAACGCCCGCGCCGAGGACCCCACAGAGAAGCGCTACGCGGAGGCCCTGCTCTACTTGCAGCGGCTGAAGTACCAGCGTGCCGCGGAGAAGCGCGCGGCGGCCACGGCGGAGGACGCATGAACGAGCCCAAGAGCGTGGACGCCGGCGCTCCGCTGACCCTCGACGACATCCTCGGCGGGGACGTCGATGGCCTGCTCGACGCGCCGGAAGCGCCAAAGAAGGTCACATCCTCGGACCGGCTCGAGCGTGCATTTCTCGAGATCGTCGAGTTCCGCCGAGTTCACGACCGCGTCCCGAGCTCGACGACCCGTGAGATCGCCGAGCGGAAGCTTGGTTCCAGGTTGGACGGAATCCTCGCCAACGACGCCAAGATCGAGGCTCTCAAGCACCTCGATGAGTTCGGTCTGCTTGATGCACCAGAAGCGCCCGCATCGCTGGACGACCTGCTCGAGGGCGACGACCTCGACGACCTACTCGGCGACGACAGCGGGATCCTGGATGTGTCGGACCTACCTGCCCTCCGCAAGGTCGAGTCACCCGACTCGGTAGCGAAACGTGTCAAGGCCGAGGACTTCGAGCAGTTCGAGCATCTGTTCAAGGCTAAGCACGCGGAACTCGCTGACGGCACGTTCCAGTTGACCACGTTCACAGGTCTTGACCTGATCCACGAGGGCGTGTTCTTCGTCCTTGGTGGCGTCATGTGTTTCGTAGCCGAGGTCGGTGAGGACGTGGATCTCGTCGTCGGTGGCAAGCCGAAGCAGAAGCAGCGCTTGCGGGTCGTGTTTGAGAACGGCACCGAGTCGAGGATGTACAAGCAGAGCTTGATGACGCGCATGTACGAGCAGCAGGGTCAGGTTCTGGCGCGCACGGGCATCGACGCGAGCGAGATCCTCGATGGTGAGGTGGAGAGCGGCCACATCTATGTCCTGCAGTCGTTGAGCAAGGACCCGCAGATCGCTGGGATAGAGAACCTGCACAAGATCGGGTTCTCTACGACGAGCGTCGAGCAGCGGATCAAGGACGCGGAGAAGTCGCCGACCTACCTGATGGCTCCGGTCAAGGTGGTGGCGGACTATCGTCTTTACAACGCCCGACCATCGGCGCTCGAGCACTTGCTGCATCGTGTCTTCGCAGCCGTGCGACTGGACTTGACTCAGATCGATCGGAAGGGTCGGGATTATGACCCGTCCGAGTGGTTCGTCGTGCCGCGAGACGTCATCAATCGGGCGGTTGCCATGATCATGTCGGGGGAGATTGCCGAGTTCGTGTACGAGCCCGCTTCACAGCGCTTGGTGCAACGTGGCTGAGGGCCATCGTCAGACGAGACTGATCCGGAAGCCCCGTACCTGTGCAGGCGGCAACGTCGGTCACTTCGAGGACCTCCCTGGCGCCATGGCCTTCGCCAGGCCTCTTACATCAGCTACCCACCGATCCAAGAACCACGCCACCAAGAGTTGCGACGGGCATCTCGCTAATTTCATGCGTTGACACTGGGCGGCGTCTCGTGCTTTGATGCTAGGCACCAGAGTCGTTTCTAGGCCCATCCCTACCGAAGGGTGAAGGACATGACACTTCCCAGCTTCGCCAAGACGAGCTCAGCCTCGCCCTCGTCACCGACCTTGAAGCGACACGCAGCGGCGGCGCGACTCGGACTCCATGTAGCGATGATCGACAAGATGATCCGCGCAGGGATGCTGACCGTCCCGATCACCGTCGCCGATGTCGACCGCCTCACCAACTGGCCATGGCTCGAAGTTGTCTCGGGCGAGCTGACGGTCCTTCGAACGGACGCCGCCCAGCCGGCCGATATGAGTCTCCACCCCACGGACACGCGCATGCAGATCGGATTCTCGGTGCACCACACCGACGCTGAGCTCGAGGCAACCAGCCTCCGGTGGTGGCGTTCGGAGCCCCAGAGGGTGCTGGAGAACGAACTGTTCGCGGTCACCGTCTCCACCTTCCCCGTCGCGCTCTACCTCATCACAGGCCACGAGGCGCCGCAGAAGCGGGTCGGAGAGGACTTCGACCGCTACCACTACCGCGGCAAGCTTCTGGCCCGCGTTACGCCAGGAATGGTGGTCAGG
This sequence comes from Oerskovia sp. 140933, assembly GCF_059651515.1. NCBI lineage: Bacteria > Bacillati > Actinomycetota > Actinomycetes > Micrococcales > Cellulomonadaceae > Oerskovia > Oerskovia sp. 140933. The sequence continues at coordinate 14,210 of NZ_JAMXIO010000051.1, read as the reverse complement.
ACGAGCAAGCCGTCGTCGGGCGAGCTGACTGAGCGAGTGCAGCAAGTCATGTCCAGTCGAATCAAGGTCAACAGTGGTGGGCCCGTCGGTTACCTCAGCGCCTAAGAAAGGGCCGGCGTACACCACTCGGGCTCACTGCCCGCGACACGTGCGTCGGCCGGGCGCCCCCGCCCCGACAGGAGAACCGGCAGTCGCCGCAAACGCTTCAGTTGGGTCCGTCAGTGCGCGTTCGGAGACCCTGGAGTAGTTTCTTCGCCCAAGCCGCGCCCCGACGGCGCCAACGAGCAAGAAGACCCGCGACCGACAGCTTCATCGCTTGATCGATGTCTGGCAAAGAGCCCGGGATCCGCAACGGCATCCGATTGCGGTAGAGACGGCCGTTCGGCTGCTTCCACCACCAATCGCCGAGCGCGTCCTGGAACAGCACGGCAACAACGAAGATGAGCGGAGACTGCCCCCGCCAGGCCAAGAACATCGGCCCTGGAATCACGAAGACACTCGTCGACTGAGGGCGCACGAGGGGGACGTCGAACGTCGACATACCGTACTGGACCTCCCCAGGGGCCGTGGCAGTAGGCCGCTCGAAGCGAGGACGAACGATGACGCGTGGCAGCTGCAAAGCTGAGTTGGTGTCGTTACGTACAGTCACGCGGACGCCGACCTGATCAATCGGCCCACCGAGGATCGGCTCAGCCCAAGCACTCACGGCGGTAAGGCGAATACGCTGTTCATTTCTCTGGACGCGCCGCACTTCAAGAAGGGCAAGCGCAGACAACAGAGCAGCAAGGAAGCCGGCTAATGCGGCCCATCCTTCGGCGCTCATGGCCCTGATCTTGGCACAGGTGCCCACGCAGAGCTCGGGACTGCACTGAGGCAGTCCCGTCGGTGCTCGTCTGGGCCTGCTTGGTGCGTCTGAATAGGGCGTCAATCCGGGTGGACCTCTGCGTGCGTGCGCGGGCGCGCCCGCTCTCGTCCGAGGTCCTAGGCGAGGCCCCGTCGTCCCGGGCACGCAGTCGCTCGGCGGCCGTGCGGGCGTCGAGGCGGGCATCTTCCTGCACGCCACGCGTCAGATGCGAAAGTCACCGTCGACCAGCGCCTCGCAACTAGCCCACGCCGCGTGTCTAGCACCGGCCGCTCGACGGTCTTCGCTACCTTGGAAATAGTTGCCCGTACCTAGTGCGGGGACTTGCCACATCGTCTGGGCAATCTGCCGCGTGGCGCTTGAGAACCACCACCCCTCTCTGACGGACTGACCATCCGGCGTGATCGGGTCTACGGACCCGCGTTTCGTCGGATGTGTGCAGTCTCGATCGGGAGGTGGAGCAGGTGGACGAGCGTCATGAGGGCCGGATCGTCATCCGATCCGCACGTACCGGTAGACCTGCGTCCCACAGGCGCGCCTACAAGCCGGACGAGCTGGTGCGTTTCGACGCCCGCATCCCCGCCGCCATCGCCCAGGGCCTGTACGAAACAGCCCACGAGTCCGGGCTTCCCGTAACCGTGGTGCTCGCCAACGTCCTCTCCCGCGCCCTCGACGACGGCAACAGGGCCGCCATGGACTAGACGGGATCGGTGCAGGGCGCCGAACGCGCGAAAACGGGCCCAGGAGCTCGAACTCCTGAACCCGATCGCCACGCCACTACAGCGGATCCTTACCGCCGCTGTCAGAAACACCCGCTAGGCCAATTGGGGGTACTTCCATGCCTACAGCACCTTCAGAGTGCTCTTCTGGAACTGAGTCCGTCAACCGCCACGCCGAAGAACTCGCCCACGCCGCTGCCATCGTGCACGGGTACTCGCCGAACGCGATCCGCCCCGAGCACTGGGAGCCCGTCGCCGAGTTCACCCGTCAGGTCGGGCTCGACCTGGAACCGGTCGATCGGCGTCGGGCTACCGAAACCATGAGAACCCTGTCGCAGTTCGTCGTCTGGGCACACCGTCAGGGTATGCCGCTGGACCGGGAGGCGATCTTCACCCCGGACATGGTCGAGCGGTACATCGCGGTCGCGTGCGGACACCTAGCCGAGTCATCGCGGGCCACCCGACGCTCCGATCTGCGACGCTTCTCCGCGGCCGTGACACGCAAAGCGCCGTGGCCACCGCGAGCTCAGCGTCTGCGCGGGGATTATGCGATCGTCCCCTACACGCCGGCGGAGGTCGCTCGTCTGCTTGAGGTCGCAGCACATCAACGCACGGCGCTGCAGCGACGCCGCTTGAGCGCTCTCCTTGCCATCGGACTCGGGACCGGCGCCTACCCGCGCGAGGCACGGTCGGCCACGACCGATGACCTCGTCGAACGACATGGGCGCGTGTGCCTGAGGATCCCTGGTGATCGAGCTCGCCTCGTCCCTGTGAGTCCGCCCCACGATGTCACCCTCGATCGGATCCGCGTGGAGGATCCCGGTTCGTCGATCCTCGGGTTCGTGGCCAAGGGATGGGACCGCGCACCCCTCGGGCATCTGCTCGAGGACATCGACCTTCCGCCGGACTGCCCTGATCTCAAGGCACACCGCCTTCGAGCCACGTGGCTGTTACGGCACCTGAACAACCGCGTCCACCTCAACGGTCTCGCCCAGATAGCCGGTGTCACGTCCTGGAAGACGTTCGGTCACCTCATGACCTACCTGCCACCGATCGACGAAGCGGACCTGTTCGACGAACTCACCCGCCGATGAGCGCGCCAGCGGTCACGATGACGTCCCACCCGCCCCTCACTGCGTCGGGACAGAGCGTCATCGTGTATCGCCCCAACCCGCTCACCGAGACACACCGCGTCGCTCGCGCGATAGCGATGGCGGCAAACCCCAAGCTCCAAGCAATCATCTCGGCCAGCACGAAGAAGTACGGGCGCCCGCGCAAAGTGAGCATCGAGTGCCTGACACGGATCCTGTTCCTGCATGCGATGACCGACACCGAGAAGATGACGCTTCGTGCGATCGAGCGGACTGTCGTTGCCCTCTCGCCGAAGAGCCGACGCCTGCTGGGCATCCCCGAGCGGTCGATTAGCAACCCTCCGGAGCGAGGTCGCCTATACAAGCGGATACGCGACACGTTCGCCGCCTTGGTGGAGGCAACACATGAGGGAATCCACGTCGACCACGACCACGCCATGCGGGTCAACGGTGACACCGGCGAAGTCGACCCCTGTCCACCGGGCTGCCCCGCCGTCGACATGACACCGGACGAGATCGCGACCGCAATAGTCCAGGCCAGCCTGCCCAGGACTCTTCGGCGCACTCGCGGCATCGCGATCGACGGTACGGACTTCGAGTCGTTCGCCACCTCGTACTCGCACGGGTACCGCGGCCCCGAAGGACAAGTCTGTGCCGACCCTGACGCCGGCCGGGGCAAGCGCACTCCTACCAGTCGCCGCCCGACCGAGCACTACGTCGGATACGAGCTTCACGTCGCGGCTCACATCCCCCGACCAGGGGAGGCCCCGATCCCCACTCTCTGCGCCGGGATGGTTCTCCGCCCGGGTGTGACCGACCGCGGCCCGGCCGCTCTCGCCCTCACGCGGGCCATCCAGAGCTTCTGCGAGATCGACGAAGCACTGTTCGACCGCGGCTACACCACCGCGAAACCTGAGAACTTCGCCCGACCGCTTCGTCAACTCGGCATCGATGTCACCATGGACCTGCACACCAGCCAACGCGGCGTCCGCCCAGGACCCGCGGCCGGGACGATCTGGCTCGATGGGCACCTGTACTCCGACGCGATCCCTGACGCTCTGCGTGAAGTACGGCCACCCGCGCCATACGCGCGCGCGGGCGACAAGGCGCGCATCCGCGAAGACTTCGACGCCCGCGAGTCATACCGCTTCATCGCCCACAGCCGACACGATGCGAACCGCGGAACACAGCGCCTCAAAGGCCCTGCTGTTGCGGGGCACGTGCGCTGCCCGAACACCCCGTCCTCGATGCGCCGAGGTCCGGAGGTCCCGACAACGCGATGTGTCCCAGGCAGACCGTGCGGATGCGCAGCGACGATCACCGTCGCCGACACCGACCATGAACGTGACCGACAACGACTTCCCTGGCAGTCAACGGCCTGGGCACTCAAGGACTTCCGGCACACGACCTCGTGAGCACCTGACGACCACAGCACGCCACCAGTACGCCAAGCGCGCCCTGCACCTCCGAGTGCGCGCAAGAGTCGAGGCTCCGAGAACTCCAGCGCGGCTCCACGCCCGCCGCGACAGCGCATCTCAGGGCTGAACCAGCCCAACGACAATGGTCCCGGCCGGGAGAACCCGACCGAGACCATTAACGAACTGCCGACGGCTCCTAGTACGAAACCGTCTTCACGTGCGCGAGGGGGGACTTGAACCCCCACGCCCTTTCGGACACTAGCACCTGAAGCTAGCGCGTCTGCCATTCCGCCACTCGCGCGTGCCGCAGAAGATTATCACGAGTGCCGACCAGGACCTGCATCGGTCGTCGGTCGCTCTCGCCAGACCTTCCACCGGCGCCCCACCACGACCTGAGCCCGGTGGTGCACCAGAGAGAACAGTACCCCGCCCGCGGACCCGTCTCACGCCCGAAGCACCCGATCTCCCCCTGATCTCCCCCTCCACTTCAGTGGATCACCGGCCTGGCGAGGCCTCAGGTCGTTACGATCTAGGTAGTCTGCCCGGGGACCGTGTACCCGGTCGAGGGAACGTCGATGAGGGAGGAGGTGGCATGGGAGTCCTGGATCGTTTCGAGAAGGGCGTCGAGCGCGTCGTCAACAACGCCTTCAAGGTCGGGCGCAGCGAGGTGAAGCCCGTCGAGCTGGCGAGCGCTCTGCGTCGTGAGGTCGACGACCGGGCCGCGGTCGTGGACCGCGACCGGACCGTCGTGCCCAACCAGTTCATCATCGAGCTGTCGCCCGACGACTATGCACAGGTCGAGGGCTGGGGGGCGGAGTCGCTCGCCGACGAGCTCGCGGCCAACGTGACGGAGCACGCGGCGTCGCAGCACTACGCGTTCGTCGGACCCGTGAGCGTGTCCTTCGAGCAGGAGGACTCCCTCGACACCGGGCGTTTCCAGCTGCGGTCGGCGAGCGTGCGCGGGAACGTCGCACCGGCGACGAGCGCTGCACCGAGCGCGCGGCACCCGCTGGTCGACATCGACGGGCAGCGTTACCTCCTCACGGGCCCGGTCACGGTCATCGGCCGCGGCTCGGAGGCGGACATCGTCGTCGACGACCCGGGCGTCTCGCGTCGCCACCTCGAGATCCGGGTGACGCCCGACGGCGTGATCGCGACGGACCTCGGATCGACCAACGGACTGTTCGTCGAGGGCCATCAGGTCCCGGCCGCTACCCTGCTCGACGGGAACAGCCTGACCATCGGGCGGACCCGCATCATGTTCTGGACGGGCGCGCCCGACAACGAGGATTGGTGATCCCCTCCGCATGACCGAGCTGACGTTCACCCTGCTGCGGCTGGGATTCCTGGTCCTCCTGTGGGTGTTCGTGTTCGCCGCGATCGGTGTGCTGCGACGCGACCTTTACGGCACGAAGATCACGGCACGCAAGGGCCGGAGCGCCCAGGACGCCCCGCGGGCCGCGGCCGGCGCCGCGCCGTCCCGTTCCGCGCCCGCCTCCGCCCCGACCCCGGCAGCCCCTGCACCGACGGGTCCGACGCGGCTCGTCGTGACGGCGGGCCCGTTGCGCGGCACCACGGTCCCGCTCTCCACCTCCTCGATCCTGCTGGGGCGCGCACCGAGCTGCACGCTCGTCCTCGACGACGACTACTCGTCGTCCCGGCACGCCCGGATCTTCCCGCAGGGTGGCACCTGGTACGTGGAGGACCTCGGATCGACCAACGGCACGTACATCAACGAGCGGCGCATCTCCGGGATCGAACCCCTGCCGCCCGGCGTGGGAGTGCGGGTCGGTCAGAGCGTCGTCGAGCTGCAGCGGTAGCGCGCCATGAACATCGCACTGAAGTACGCGGCCCTGTCCGACGTGGGCCTTGTCCGGTCGAACAACCAGGACTCGGGCTATGCCGGCCCGCACCTGGTCGTCGTCGCGGACGGCATGGGGGGCCACGCCGGCGGCGACGTCGCGTCGTCCCTCGCGGTCGCCGCCCTGGCCCCGCTCGACGGCGAGTCCCACCGTCCCGACGAGGCGCTCGCCCTGCTGGAGTCCTCGATCGACAACGCGCGCCTCGACCTGGTCGAGCGCAGCGAGCAGACCCCTGAGCTCGCCGGGATGGGCACCACCGTCACGGCCCTGCTGCGCAGCGGCAACACGCTCGCGATGGCGCACCTGGGCGACTCGCGCGCCTACCTGCTGCGCGACGGCGTCCTGACCCAGGTCACGACCGACCACACGTTCGTCCAGCACCTCGTCGACACGGGCCGGATCACCCCGGAGGAGGCCGACTACCACCCGCAGCGCAACGTCGTGATGCGGGTCCTCGGCGACTTCGACGTCGACCTCACGCCCGACATGTCGGTCCGTGAGGCACGCCCCGGTGACCGCTGGATGCTGTGCTCGGACGGTCTCTCGGGCTTCGTGAGCCTCGAGACCCTCGAGCAGACCCTCGTCTCCGTCGAGGACACCGACGAGTGCGCCGAGCGCCTCCTGCACCTCGCGCTGCGCGCGGGCAGCACGGACAACGTGACGGTCGTGGTGGTCGACGTCGTCGACCTGGACACCCTTCCCGACGGGGCCGGGCCCTCGACGTCACCCGTCGTCGTCGGGTCCGCCGCGATCGACCGGGACCGCCCGACGTCGGCCCAGGACGGCCCCGCCGCCCGTGCCGCGACGCTCGTCGCGACGGCGAACGACACGGGCAAGCAGCCCGAGGACGGCGAGCCGGCGGATACCGGGCAGGAGACGAGCAGCACCGGGACCGCAGGGGACGACTCCGACGTCCGCCCGGCCAAGCGCACGAAGCGGTGGATCGCCCCCGTGGTGACGCTCGTCGTCCTCGCCGGGATCGGGGCGGGCGCCCTGTACGGATACCGCTGGACGCAGGAGCAGTACTACGTCGGGGTCGCCGACGGCCAGGTCGCCGTGTTCCGGGGCGTCCCGACGAGCGCCGGCCCGCTGACGCTGTCCACGCCGATCGAGCTCACGGGGGCCAAGGTCGACGACCTGCCGCCCTACGTCGTGGACCGACTCCACGAGACCATCAGCGCCACGTCCTTCGACGACGCGCGCGAGCGCGCGAGCCGCCTCGTCGCCGACGCCCAGCCCGACACCGAGGAAGCGACGACCCCGGACACCGCGACGCCGACGCCGACTCCCGAACCGACGCCGGATCCTGCCGCCCCGGCGGGCACCGACGAACCGGCCGCACCCCCGGCGGCGCCCTGATGGCCACGGTCGAGCCGCACGCGGCGCGCCCGGCGAAGCGCCCGTCGCGAGGCGCGGAGGCCGGCCTCCTCGTGCTCGCCCTCGCGATCGGGATCGGCGCCTACGCCCTCGTGGGTTTCGGTCTGCTCGACGAGGTCCCCGAGCAGTTCGTCCCGTACAGCCTGGGGCTCGTCGCGCTCGCCGTCGTCGGCCACGTGGTCCTGCGGATCAAGGCGCCCTACGCCGACCAGGTGATGCTCCCCGTCGTCGTCGCGCTCAACGGGCTCGGTCTCGCGATGATCAGCCGCCTCGACATCGGTGGCCAGCTCGTCGGCAGCACCAAGGAGTTCGCGTCGAGGCAGTTCATGTGGACCGCCCTCGGCGTCGTGGCCGCGTGCGCGGTCGTGTGGTTCCTCAAGGACCACCGCACCCTGCGCAAGTACTCGTACACGGCCATGATCGTCGGCCTGGTGCTCGTCATGATGCCGCTGCTCCCCGGGATCGGGCAGAACATCAACGGCGCCCGGATCTGGGTCAACATCGCGGGCTTCTCGCTCCAGCCGGCCGAGTTCGCCAAGATCGCCTTCGCGATCTTCTTCGCGGGGTACCTCGTGACCAACCGGGACACGCTCGCGCTCGCCGGCCCCAAGGTCCTGGGGCTCCAGCTGCCGCGCCTGCGCGACCTGGGCCCCCTGGTCATCGTGTGGGGCGCCTCGCTCGCGGTGCTCATCTTCGAGCGCGACCTGGGGACGTCGCTGCTGTTCTTCGGCCTCTTCGTCGCCATGCTGTACATCGCGACCGAGCGCTTCAGCTGGGTCGTGATCGGCCTGAGCATGTTCGCGGTGGGCGCGGTCGTCGCGGCCTCGGTGTTCCCGCACGTGGCCGCACGCGTCGACGTGTGGCTCCACCCCCTCGACCCGGAGATCTTCGGTCGCAGCCCGGGTGGTTCCGGCCAGCTCGTGGGCGGGATGTTCGGTCTCGCGAACGGTGGCCTGACCGGCACCGGCTGGGGCCAGGGCTACCCCCGCCTGGTGCCGTACGCCAACTCCGACTTCATCTACACCTCGCTGGGCGAGGAGCTCGGCCTCGCGGGACTCCTCGCGATCCTCGTCATGTACCTCGTGCTCGTCGAGCGTGGTCTGCGCACCGCGATCGGGGTGCGTGACGGGTTCGGCAAGCTCCTCGCGGGTGGCCTCGCGTTCGTCATGGCGTGGCAGCTCTTCGTCGTGATCGGCGGGATCACCCGCATCATCCCGCTCACGGGTCTGACCATGCCGTTCGTCGCGCACGGCGGGTCCTCGCTGCTCGCGAACTGGCTCGTGATCGGCCTCCTGCTCCGCATCTCCGACAACGCCCGTCGACCCTCGTCGCTGCCCGTCCGCGGGCAGGTGGCGGCCCACGCCGCCGGCCCGACCTCGGGCAGCCAGCCCGTCGCGGTCGGTTCGCGCTCGCAGGAGGCCGTCGACGCGGGCGAGGCGCGCGCCGCCGTCGGGCCTGCACGGGGTGGTCCCTCCCAGGACCACCCGACGCAGGTCGTGCGCACCGACCTGCCCGAGAACGCTGAGGGCCCGATGACCGGGGCGACCGAGATCATCGACGACACCGAGCGGAAGAACCTGTGAACGTCCCCCTGCGCCGTGTGGCGACCGTCGTGCTCGTGATGTTCCTGGCACTCATGGTCTCGACCACCTACATCCAGTTCGTCCAGGCCGACTCGCTCAACAACGACCCCCGCAACAGCCGGCAGGTCTACCGCGAGTACGGGAACTTCCGCGGCCCGATCGTGGTCGCGGGGGAGTCCGTCGCGCTGTCGACACCGGTCGACGACCCGTACGGGTACCAGCGCTCGTACACGAACGGCCTCCTCTACGGGCACGTCACGGGCTTCTTCTCGATCGTCAACGGGACCAGCGCGATCGAGCGCTCCGAGAACGACTTCCTCAACGGCCAGGCGAGCACGCTGTGGATCGACCGCCTCCAGGGGCTCATCACGGGCCAGAAGCCCCAGGGCGCGTCGGTCGAGCTCACGATCGACCCCGCGGCCCAGCAGGCCGCGTGGGACGCGCTCGGCGAGCAGCGTGGCGCGGTCGTCGCGATCGAGCCCGCGACGGGGAAGATCCTCGCGATGGTCTCCAAGCCGTCGTACGACCCGAACGTCCTCGCGACCCACGACACCAAGGCCGCGAGCGAGGCCTACCAGTCGCTCATCAACGCCGACGGGGACCCGCTCGTGAACCGCGCCATCGCGGGCGCCACGTACCCGCCCGGTTCGACGTTCAAGGTCGTGACCGCGGCGGCCGCGCTCGAGTCGGGCCGGTACACGCCGGAGACCGTCATCCCGGCCCCCGACGTCTACCAGTACCCCAACTCGACCGCCGTCATGCGCAACTTCGGGAGCGCCCGCTGCTCTCCGGACGGCGAGCAGACGCTCGCCGACGCCATGCGCATCTCCTGCAACACGGCGTTCGCTGACCTCGGCGTCACGCTGGGCGGCGACGCCATGCGCGACCAGGCGGAGGCGTTCGGCTTCGACGCCCCCCTCGACATCCCCATGGGCGTCACCAAGAGCCACTTCCCCGACGCGGAGACCACCGACGACGCCGGGCAGCTCGCCCGCGCCTCGATCGGGCAGGGCGACGTGCGGGTCACGCCGCTGCAGATGGCCATGGTCGCGTCCGCGATCGCCAACGGCGGCAAGCAGATGACGCCCTACACGGTGCAGACGATCCGCGGCGCCGACCTCGAGGTCGTCGAGCAGACCGAGCCGTCGCTCCTGCGGACCTCGGTCTCCCCGACGGTCGCCCAGCAGCTCACGACGATGATGGTCGGCGTCGTCGAGAACGGCTCGGCCAAGGCCGCGCGCATCAACGGTGTCCAGGTCGCGGGCAAGACCGGGACCGCCCAGCACCAGCCCGACGCCGCCCCGCACGCCTGGTTCACGGGCTTCGCTCCCACCACGGATCCTCAGGTCGCGGTCGCGGTCATCGTCGAGAACGGCGGCGACTCCGGCAGCGAGGCGACCGGCGGTGCGGTGGCTGCCCCGATCGCGAAGGCCGTGATGGAGGCGGTGTTGAACAAGTGAGGCCCGTCGAGGGCCTGGCCCTGGGCGACCGCTACCGCCTGGTCCGCCGTATCGCGATCGGCGGCATGGGCGAGGTGTGGGTCGCGAACGACCGCGCGCTCGGCCGCGAGGTCGCGGTCAAGCTCCTCCGCGAGGAGTACGCGGGCAACGAGGACTTCCTCGAGCGCCTGCGGACGGAGGCGCGCAACAGCGCAGCCCTGTCCCACCCGAACATCGCCCAGATGTACGACTACGGCGAGCAGAACCAGTCGGGCTACCTCGTCATGGAGCTCGTCATGGGTGAGCCCATGGCGGACCTCCTGGAGCGCGAGCCCGTCCTCGCGCCCTCGAAGCTGCTGCCCATCCTGGCGCAGACCGCGCGGGCGCTGCACGCCGCGCACGTGGCGGGTGTGGTGCACCGTGACGTCAAGCCCGGCAACATCCTGCTCGAGCCGCGCGGGGTCGTGAAGATCACCGACTTCGGGGTCTCTCTCGCCGCGAACCAGGTCCCCATGACCGCGACGGGCATGGTCATGGGCACGGCCCAGTACCTGTCCCCCGAGCAGGCGATCGGCCAGGCCGCGACCGGGGCGTCGGACGTGTACGCGCTGGGGATCGTGGCGTACGAGTCGGTCGCGGGGAACAGGCCGTTCACGGGCACGACCCCGGTCGACATCGCGGTCGCGCACGTCAACGAGAAGGTGCCGCCGCTGCCCGCGCACGTGCACCCGTCGTTGGCGTCGCTCATCTACGCGATGCTCGCGAAGGACCCCAAGGCGCGCCCCATGCCGGCCTCGGCGCTCGCCGAGACCCTCGACGACCTCGTCGAGACCATCGCACGGGACCCGTGGGGTGCCACCGCGCGGGCCGGGGGAGCGTCGCGTCGTTCGCGCCGCACCCAGCCGGCCCGGCACGGGGCACCCGCGCAGCCCAGCTCGCCGACGCCCCTCGAGATCCCGGAGGAGCTGCGTTCGCGCCCGCTGCCCACGGTGTCCTCGGCGCGCTCGCAGGACGCGGAGGGTCCGACGCGCTCCGCCTGGTCGGCGCAGTCGGCGCAGCCGACGTCGGGATACTCGGGTCACTCCTCCCTCTCCGCACCGTCGGCGGCGTCGGCCACGTCGAGCTCCCCCGTCTTCGACGGCCAGGCCTTCCCCCCGCCGCCCCCGCCCCCATCCGTCCCGCCCGTGGCAGAGGCCGAGCCGACCGAGGCGAGCGCGCTCCCGTGGGAGCGCTCGACGGCCGCGCCGGACCAGGCGCCCCCGGCAGCCCCTCCGGCCCCCCGCTCGTACCCGCCCCGTCGTGAGATGCACGCGGGCGCGTCGGCCGCGCGCCCGCGCCCCGCAGAATCCGGCCCGACGGCGTCGCGCACGTCCCGCGAGACCGGTCCCCACCGGGCGGTCGCCGCGGGAGTCACGCGCGCCGAGCGCCGGCGCGCGTCCCAGGACGCGCCGCCCGTCCGGACGTCGACCACGACCGGTCAGCGGATCGGCGGCTTCGCCAAGGGGTTCTCGTGGCCGCTCCTCGCCCTCCTGGGCCTGCTGCTGGTCGTGCTGGTCGCGACCCTCGCCGGGGGCGGCGACCAGCGTTCAGAGGGCGCCTCAGCGGCCTCGAACGTGACCAGATCGTTGTCTTCGTCCCCGGACCTGGCGTCCGACGATGGGATGATGCTCAGTACTGTGCCGGGGACGTCTGCGTCCTCGGCCCCGACATCGAAGGACTCCTAAGTGGTGGACAACGCTCCCCGGGTACTTGCCGGCCGGTACGAGGTCGGTGAGCTCATCGGCCGAGGCGGTATGGCCGAGGTGCACATCGGCCACGACACCCGTCTCGGACGGACCGTGGCGATCAAGATCCTGCGATCGGACCTCGCGCGCGACCCGTCCTTCCTGGCGCGGTTCCGTCGTGAGGCCCAGGCCGCGGCGGCCCTGAACCACCCCGCGATCGTCGCGGTGTACGACACGGGCGAGGACACGCACGTCGAGCCCGGTGGTGCGACGGCGCACGTGCCGTTCATCGTCATGGAGTACGTCGAGGGCCACACCGTCCGCGACATCCTCGGCGACGGTCAGGCCGTCCCGATCGACGAGGCCATCGAGATCACCGCGGGCGTGCTCTCGGCCCTCGAGTACTCGCACCACGCCGGCATCGTGCACCGTGACATCAAGCCCGCCAACGTCATGATCACCCCGACGGGCGCCGTCAAGGTCATGGACTTCGGCATCGCGCGTGCCGTCGCGGACTCCGCGGCGACCATGACGCAGACGCACGCCGTGATCGGCACCGCGCAGTACCTGTCTCCCGAGCAGGCCCGCGGCGAGACGGTCGACGCACGCAGCGACCTCTACTCGACGGGCTGCCTGCTGTTCGAGCTGCTCACCGGTCGTCCGCCGTTCATCGGGGACTCCCCGGTCGCGGTCGCGTACCAGCACGTTCGCGAGGCCCCGGCCAAGCCGAGCGACCTCGCTCCCGACGTTCCCGAGGTCCTCGACCGCATCACGCTCAAGGCGCTCGCCAAGGAGCGCACGGCCCGCTACAGCAGCGCCGCGGAGTTCCGCAACGACCTCGAGAACGCGGTCCGTGGCGGTCACATCACGGCCCCCGCTCTCGGCGTCGCGGCAGCGGCCGCCGCAGGTGCTGGTGCCCTCGCGGCGACCCAGGTGCAGGGCCCGCTCGAGAACGCGACCCAGGTCATGAGCTCCGCCGTCGCGGGGGCACCGAACCCCTGGGAGCAGACCGCGGCGTTCCCCTCTGCCGTCCCCCCGGGGCAGCAGCCCGGGGGCGCACCCACCGACGAGGACGCCGAGGACGACGGGTCGCGCAAGAAGCGGGGCCTCATGTGGGCGCTCATCGCGGTGGGGGTCGTCGCGCTGGCCGCGATCATCACCATGATCGTGATCGGCGGCCAGGACGACAAGGGACCCAAGATGGTCACCGTCCCCACGTTGACGTCGACCATGACGCCCGAGCAGGCCGAGGCCGCCCTGAAGGCGGTGAACCTGGGGTTCCTCCAGGCGTTCGACCAGGAGTCGCAGGAGCCCGAGGGGACGCTCGTCCGGTCGTCGCCGGAGAGCGGGGAGTCCGTCCGCGAGGGTACCGAGGTCACGGTCTTCTTCTCGGCCGGCCCGGATGCGGTGATCGTCCCCGACGTCGCCGGCCTCTCGCAGGAGGCCGCACGCACCGCGCTCACGAACCAGGGACTCGTGGTCGATCCGAACGTCGAGCAGGAGGACGGTACGACCGTCGCCAAGGGGCTGGTGACTCGTTCCGACCCGACGGCCGGGCAGAGCATCGAGGCCGGAGGGACCGTCAAGCTCTACATCTCGACGGGGCTCGTCGCGGTGCCCGACCTGGACGGTCTGTCGGAGGCCGACGCGAAGAAGGCGCTCGACGACGTGGGCCTGGTCGCCGCCTTCAGCACGGAGGAGAGCGAGGAGGCCGTCGGCACGGTCATCGATCAGAACCCCGGCTCCGGCAATCTCGTCAGCCAGGGTTCGAAGGTCAACGTCGTCCTCGCGAAGGCGGCGCCCGAGGAGCCGACGATCGAGAAGACGAACGTCCCGGACATCTTCGGCATGACGCTCTCCCAGGCCGAGCAGGCGCTGGCCGCCCGCAAGCTCGTGCTGGGGAACACCAGCGAGGAGGAGTCCTCGGAGGTCGCCAAGGGCCGGGTCATCTCCTCGAACCCCGGCGAGAGCGCGGTCCTGGACGTCAATTCGAAGGTCGACGTCGTGATCTCGTCCGGACCGCCCGCGGGTGACGACGGCGGGAACGACCAGGGCGGAGAGCCTTCTCCCAACCCGTGATCGCCGTGCGCCGACACCAGAGCGCACAGGACGGGTGAGGGCCCGGCACCGTGAGG
>NZ_JAMXIO010000050.1:0-22970 GCF_059651515.1 Oerskovia sp. 140933 | reverse complement strand
TTGGCATTAACTATCAAGCACACTGTTGAGTTCTCAAGCAACCGACACGCACCGAATCCAACCCGTTCCCAGGCCTTCACTCGGGGCAACTTCTCTACCTTACCAGAGGCGAGGCTGCGTGTCTACCGCCGAGGCGGAGACGGCCCTGCTCTGGTTCTCTCACGGGTCGTCAGGTCCAGGACCTGCAGTTTGTGGGAGCGTCTGCTCGTGGGACCAGCCACTTCGCGGCGGCTCCGAGGAGCTTCGCAGTGGTGTCTGTTCCTCCCTGTCGGGCTGACATCCAGAAGATTACGTCGACTCCGCGGTCGAGGTCAAACCCGGGTGCGGTGACGCCGGTCACCGCACCCGGGCCGGCGGCGGACGAACCGTCCGGGACGACGGTGGGACCAGGGGGAGCACTCCCCTGGTCCCACCGTCACACCGAAGGAACCGTCACGCGACGGCTGCCACCGCGAGCGTCCGCTTGCCGCGACGCAGGACCGCGAAGCGGTCGTGCAGCAGGTCGTCCGCACCGAGGACCGCGTCCTCGGACGTCACCTTGACGTTGTTGACGTAGGCGCCGCCCTCGGCGATCGCGCGTCGCGCCGCGCCCTTCGAGCTCACGAGACCCGACCCGACCAGGAGGTCGACGACCGCGTCCCCGGGGGCCGCCGTCGTGCGCGGGAGCTCGGCCACGGCCGCAGCGAGCGTGCCCGCGTCCAGCGCTCCCAGGTCTCCACGACCGAAGAGCGCCTGGCTCGCCGCGATGACGGCCTCGGTCGCGGCGGCGCCGTGGACCAGTGTCGTGACGTCGGCCGCGAGCGCCTTCTGCGCCTCGCGCGCCGCAGGACGCTCCGCGACCGCGCGCTCGAGCTCGGCGATCTCCTCCGCGGTACGGAACGTGAAGATCTTGAGCCAGCCCACCACGTCGGCGTCGTCCGCGTTGACCCAGTACTGGTAGAACGCGTACGGGCTCATCATGTCGGGGTCGAGCCACACGGCCCCGCCCTCGGTCTTGCCGAACTTGGTCCCGTCGGCCTTGGTGATGAGCGGCGTCGTCAGGACGTGCACCGAGGCGCCCTCGGCCTTGCGGATCAGCTCGACGCCCGACAGCAGGTTGCCCCACTGGTCGTTGCCGCCCGTCTGGAGGGTGACGCCCTCACGGCGGAACAGCTCGAGGTAGTCGTTCCCCTGGAGGATCTGGTAGCTGAACTCGGTGAAGCTGATGCCCTCGTCCGACCTCAGGCGGCGCGCCACGGTGTCCTTGGCCAGCATGGTCCCCAGGCGGTAGTGCTTGCCGATCTCCCGCAGGAAGTCGATCGCGGTGAGGTTCGCCGTCCAGTCGAGGTTGTTCACGATGCGCGCCGGGTTGTCGCCCTCGAAGTCGAGGAATCGCGAGACCTGCGCCTTGAGGCGCTCGGTCCACTCGGCGACCGTGTCCTTGGTGTTGAGGATCCGCTCCCCCGACTGGCGCGGGTCGCCGATCATGCCCGTGGCGCCGCCGACGAGCGCGATCGCACGGTGCCCCGCGAGCTGCAGGTGGCGCAGCAGGATGAGCTGCACCAGGTGGCCGTGGTGCAGGCTCGGCGCGGTCGGGTCGAAGCCGCAGTAATACGTGACGGGTCCCTCGGCCAGCGCAGCACGCAGCGCGGCCTCGTCGGTGGACTGCGCCACCAGGCCTCGCCATTGCAACTCGTCGAGAACGTCGTTCACTGCATCTCCTTCGTCGTGCCCGCGCACGTAGCGGCGCAGGGCGTGTGTCGGGCTGCGCTGTCGTGCTCGCGCCCGGTGTCCTAGTCTGCCGTGTCCCGCCGCCCTCCACCGACTCCGCCGAGCAGCGGACCCTCAGCGCGTGCGGCGCGTCGCCGGCCGGTACGCCGACACGGTCGGGTCTCCCGTGAGCCACAGGCGCCACGGGTAGACGCTCGCGTCTCCCCCGTCGCCGCTCACGCCGACCCGGGGTCCGGTCGCGATCGCCGGGCGCATGGTCCGGGCGTCCCGGTGCACGACGACGTCGCCCCCCTCCTCCGTCACGTCGAGCCCGTAGTGGGTCAGGTCGAGCCCGAGCGCCACCGCGAGACGTGCCGGACCGCGTGCGATCTGGCGGTCCGAGTCGCAGACGCCGGCGGCGAGCCGGCGCGCCCGGGCCAGCTCGACGCCGTCGGTCACCTCTCCCGCCCGCAGGAGCACCGCCGATGCCTGGCCCAGCGGACCGCAGACCACGTTGACGCAGTGGTGCAGGCCCAGGTGACGGTAGACGTACAGGTGCCCCGGCTCGCCGTACATGGCCCGGTTGCGCTCGGTGCGGCCACGGAAGGCGTGCGACCCCGGGTCCCGCTCGCCGTCGTAGGCCTCGACCTCGGTGAGGCGGACCGTGACGCTGCCCTCGGGAGAGCGGTGCGTGACCGAGGCCCCGAGGAGGTCGCGCGCGACCTCCAGGCTCGGTCGCGCGAACCAGCCCCGCGCCGGGACGTCGAGGGCTCGGTCGCCCGGCACCGGGTCGGTCGCCGGGGCGAGGTCGAGCGGGAGGGAGCGGAGGGACTCGGTCACGTGGGCCTCCTGGCTGGGCGGTGGTCTCCCCCGCAATCTACGCCCCGCACGTCCCGGCTACGCTCCGGGCGTGACCGGCTCGCCGAACCCGTCGAGGACCACGTCGGCGCGCTCGGCCGTCCCCTCGGCCGCGTAGACCGCGCGCTCCGCAGCCATCCACTCGAGCCAGTGCACGCGGGCCTCCTGCCCGTCGCGCGCGAGGCCCCGGGCCAGGCGGAGCTCGTCGTCGGCCTCGACCCAGACGAGCAGGGTCGTCACGTCGGCGACGCGCCGGGACCCCGCGCCGCAGCCCTCGACGACGAGGAAAGGGGCGAGCGGCACGTCGTGCCACTCCGCGAAGTCGTCGAGCGACCAGTCGTAGCGCTGGTACCGGCCCGGGCGGCCCGCGGCCAGCGGGTCCAGGACCTGCTCGACGAGCCGCCCGACCCCCGCCGTCATGCCCGTCCAGCCCTCGTACAGGTCGTCCATGTGGACGACCTGCGCCGGCAGGGCCGCGGCGAGCTGAGCCGCCAGCGTGGTCTTGCCCGACCCGGCCGGCCCGTCGACGACGACCAGGCGACAGCCCGCCCCCGGGACGCCCGGACCTGCCGGACGTCCCGGACCGAGGCGGGCTGCGCCGTCGTGCACGCGGGTGACGAGGTCCGCGAGGACCGCAGCACTCACGCTCATGCGGACCTCAGCCCTGGACCCAGAAGCGGTACTCCGCCGAGCGGACCTTGGCCTCCTCGAGCTGCTCCGCGACGCGCGCGGGCGCGGTGCCCCCGACGGCGTCGCGCGAGGCCAGCGAGCCCTCGACCGTCAGCACGTCCCGGACCCCCGGCGTGAGGTGCTCCGAGATCTCCGCGAGGTCCGCGTCCGAGAGGTCCCACAGCTCGATGCCGCGCTCCTCGCACACCCGCACGCACGCCCCCGCGACCTCGTGCGCCACGCGGAACGGCACGCCCTGACGGACGAGCCACTCCGCGACGTCCGTCGCGAGCGAGAAGCCCTGCGGCGCGAGCGACGCCATGCGCTCGGTGTCGAACGTCAGCGTGCGGACCATGCCCGCGTACGCGGGCAGCAGGACCTTGAGGGTGTCGACCTGGTCGAACACCGGCTCCTTGTCCTCCTGCAGGTCGCGGTTGTACGCGAGCGGCAGGCCCTTGAGCGTCGCCAGCAGGCCCGTCAGGTCGCCGATGAGGCGCCCCGCCTTGCCGCGTGCGAGCTCCGCGATGTCCGGGTTCTTCTTCTGCGGCATGATGCTGGACCCCGTGGAGTAGGCGTCGTCCAGGCGGACGAAACCGAACTCCTTGGTGTTCCAGATGATGATCTCCTCCGCGAAGCGCGAGAGGTCGACACCCAGCATCGCGGACACGAACGCGAACTCCGCGACCACGTCGCGCGAGGCCGTGCCGTCGATCGAGTTCTCGACCGGACCGTCGAAGCCCAGGTCCGCCGCGACCGCTGCCGGGTCCAGCCCCAGCGACGAGCCCGCGAGGGCGCCCGAGCCGTACGGCGAACGCCCCGCACGCACGTCCCAGTCGATGAAGCGGTCGACGTCGCGCAGCAGCGGCCACGCGTGCGCCAGCAGGTGGTGCGCGAGCAGCACGGGCTGCGCGTGCTGCAGGTGCGTGCGCCCCGGCATGGGCGCCCCCGGGTGCGCCTCGGCCTGCTCGATCAGGGCGTCGACGACGTCCAGGACCAGGACACCGATCGCGCGGGCCTCCTCGCGCAGGTACGAGCGCACGAGCGTCGCGATCTGGTCGTTGCGCGAGCGGCCCGCGCGCAGCTTGCCGCCCAGCTCCGGACCCGCGCGCTCGATGAGCCCGCGCTCGAGGGCCGTGTGCACGTCCTCGTCGGCCAGCACCGGGAGGAAAGCACCCGACTCGACGTCGGCCGAGAGCACGTCCAGCGCCTCGAGCATCGCGGTCAGCTCGTCGTCGTCGAGCAGCCCCGCCGCCGCGAGCACCTTGGCGTGGGCGCGCGAGCCCGCGATGTCGTGCTGGGCGAGGCGCCAGTCGAAGTGCGTCGACTGCGACAGGGCCGCCAGGGCCTCCGCGGGGCCGCCGGCGAACCGGCCGCCCCACAGGCTCACGGGAGCGCCCGACGCGCCCTCCACCTCGGCTGCGTCGCCCGCAGCGGCGCCGGACGTGATCTCGTCACTCATGGTTCACAGGCTCCCGGTGCCGAAGTCCACGCCGTTGCCGAACTTCTCGTCGCGGGCCGCGGAGAGCTTGGCCGTGAGGCCGAAGATCTCGATGAAGCCCTTGGCCTGCGACTGGTCGAACGTGTCGCCCTCGTCGTAGGTCGCGAGGTTGAAGTCGTACAGGCTCGACTCGCTGCGACGGCCCGTGACGGTCGCGCGGCCACCGTGCAGGACGAGGCGGATGTCGCCCGACACGTAGCGCTGGGTGTCGTCGATGAAGACGTCGAGCGACTTCTTGAGCGGGCTGAACCACATGCCGTCGTAGACCAGCTCGGTCCAGCGCTGCTCGACGCCGCGCTTGAAGCGGGCCTGCTCGCGCTCGAGCGTCACGTTCTCGAGCTCCTGGTGCGCCGCGATGAGCGCGATCGCCCCCGGGGCCTCGTAGATCTCGCGCGACTTGATGCCCACCAGGCGGTCCTCGACGATGTCGATGCGGCCCACGCCCTGGGCGCCAGCGCGACGGTTCATCTCCTGGATGGCCTGCAGGGGCGTGACCGGGACGCCGTCGAGCGCGACCGGGACGCCCTGCTCGAACGTGATGACGACCTCGTCCGCGACCGGCGGGAACGTCGGGTCGTCGGTGTAGTTGTAGACGTCCTTGGTCGGGGCGTTCCAGATGTCCTCGAGGAAGCCCGTCTCCACGGCGCGGCCCCACACGTTCTGGTCGACCGAGAACGGGTTGTGCTTGGTCGTGGCGATCGGCAACGAGTGCTTCTCGGCGTACGCGATGGCCTTCTCGCGCGTCAGCGCGAGGTCACGGACCGGCGCGATCGTCTTGAGCTCAGGAGCGAGCGAGGTCGTGGCGACCTCGAAGCGGACCTGGTCGTTGCCCTTGCCCGTGCAGCCGTGCGCGACGGTCGTCGCACCGAACTGGCGAGCAGCACGCACCAGGTGCTTGACGATCACGGGGCGCGAGATCGCCGAGACCAGCGGGTAGCGGTCGAGGTACAGGCCGTTCGCGCGCAGCGCGGGCATGCAGTACTCGGTCGCGAACTCGTCGCGGGCGTCCGCGACGTAGGCCTCGACGGCGCCGCAGTCGAGGGCACGCTGACGGATGACCTCGAGGTCCTCGCCGCCCTGGCCGACGTCGACCGCCACGGCGACGACCTCGGCCCCGGTGGCCTCGCCGATCCAGCCGATGGCAACGGAGGTGTCCAGGCCGCCCGAGTAGGCGAGCACGACGCGTTCAGTCATGACTTGTTCTCTTCCTTGCGTGGGGTGATGGGTCCAAGTGTGGCAGCCGCCGAAGGTCGGCGGACGCCGTGGTCGCTGCGCGGCCCGTGCGGGCCGTCGCTAGCCAGGAGTGGTGGGGTTGGTGGGGGCCACGGGGTTGGCCGGGTTGGTCAGGGCCAGGAAACGGGCGGCCAGGTCCTCGCCGCCGTCGACCTCGCGCGAGATCACCAGGACGGTGTCGTCCCCCGCGATCGTGCCGAGCACGCCCACGAACACCGAGTGGTCGATCGCCGAGGCCAGGTACTGCGCGGCGCCGGGCGGCGTCCGCAGGACCACGAGGTTGCCCGACGCCTCGGCCGAGACCAGGAGCTCGGCGCACAGCCGGGCGAGCCGGGCCGCGACGTACTCGGCGTCGTTCGCGACCTGGACCGACCGGTCCCCGCCCTCGCCCGGCACCGCGTACACGAGCGCACCCGACGCGCTGCGGACCTTCTCGGCCCGCAGCTCGATGAGGTCGCGCGAGAGCGTCGCCTGCGTGACGCTCACCCCGTCCTCGGCGAGCGCCTTGGCGAGCTCGGCCTGGGAGTGGATCTCGTGCCGGGCGACGAGCTGCGCGATGCGTGCGTGGCGCGCCGCCTTGGTGGTCGGCACGCTGCCCGGGCCGAGGGCCGTCGTCACGAGCGTTCCAGCAACCAGGTCAGCAGCGCCTTCTGCGCGTGCAGGCGGTTCTCGGCCTCGTCCCAGACGGCCGACTGCGGGCCGTCGATGACCTCGGCCGTGATCTCCTTGCCCCGGTAGGCGGGCAGGCAGTGCAGCACGAGCGCGTCGTCGGCCGCGACGGCCATGACCTCGGCGTTGACCTGGTACGGCACGAAGGGCAGCTCGCGCTCGGCCGCGCTGGCCTCGTCGCCCATCGAGACCCAGGTGTCGGTCGCGACGACGTCGGCCCCCTGCGCGGCCTCGAGCGCGTCCGTGGTCACGAGCACCGAACCGCCCGTGTCCCGGGCGATCCGCTCGGCGTCCGCGACGATCGCCGGGTCCGGCAGGTAGCCGGCCGGGGCGCCGACGCGCACGTGCATGCCGGCCGTCGCACCGCCCAGCAGGTAGGAGTGCGCCATGTTGTTGGCCCCGTCACCCAGGTAGACGAGCGACTTGCCGGCCAGCGCGCCGACGCCGCCACGGTGCTGGGCGACCGTCAGCAGGTCCGCGAGGATCTGGCACGGGTGGAACTCGTCGGTCAGCGCGTTGACGACCGGGACGGTCGCGACCCGCGCCATCTCCTCGATGCGTTCCTGGCCGAAGGTCCGCCACACGATCGCCGACGTCTGCCGGTCCAGCACCCGCGCGGTGTCCGCGATGGGCTCGCCACGACCGAGCTGGCTCGTCGCGCCGTCGATCGTCAGCGGGTAGCCGCCGAGCTCGGCGACGCCCGCAGAGAACGACACCCGGGTGCGTGTCGAGGGCTTGTCGAAGATCAGGGCCACGGCCTGGGGGCCGCGCAGCGGCGTCCGGATGAAGCGGTCCTCGCGGAAGCCGAGGCCCAGCTCGAGGACCTCGCGCTGCTCGGCGGGGCTCAGGTCGTCGTCGCGCAGGAAGTGTCGCACGGTGGCGGTCGAGATCACGGGTCAGCCCTTCGGACGGGTGGCGGGGACGGTGGGCGCAGGGCCTGCGGAGCCGTGCGGTGCGGTCGGCGAGCCGACGAGGTCCGCGGGCAGCCCGGCGAAGAACGCGACGACGTCGCTCGCCTGGTCGCGCGTCAGGATCAGGGGTGGCGCGAGGCGGACCGCGTCGGGCTGCACCGCGTTGACGATGAAGCCCTGGTCGAGGGCGAGCCGCGCGACGTCGGCCGCGACGGGGGCGGCGAGCTGGACCGCGATCAGCAGGCCGTGGCCGCGCGTGCCCGCGACCACGGGGTTGCCGCACGCCGCGATCCCCTCGCGCAGCTGCTCGCCGACGGCCCGCACGTTGGCCAGCAGGCCGTCGCGCTCGATCACGGCGAGGGTCGCGAGCGACGCCGCCGCGGCGACAGGGTTCCCTCCGAAGGTCGTGCCGTGCTGGCCCCGTCCCAGGAGGGTCGCGGCCCGCTCGCCGAACGCCACGACGGCTCCCACGGGGAACCCGCCGCCGAGCCCCTTGGCGAGCGTGACGACGTCGGGCACGACGCCCCCGCCGATCTCCTGCTGCTGGAACGCGAACCACGTCCCCGTGCGCCCCACGCCCGTCTGGACCTCGTCGAGGACCAGCAGCGCGCCCGACGACGCGGTCAGCTCGCGTGCGGCCACCAGGTAGCCCGGCGGGAGCGGGCGCACGCCCGCCTCGCCCTGGACCGGCTCGACGAACAGCGCGGCGACCTCGCCGCGCGCGGCGACGGCCTCGTCCGAGAACGCCTCCTCGAGCGCGACCAGGTCGCCGAACGGCACGAACTCGACGCCACCGGGCAGGGGCTCGAACGGCTCGCGGTACGCAGCCTTGGAGGTGAGGGCGAGCGCGCCCATGCTGCGGCCGTGGAAGCCGCCCTCGAGCGCGAGGATCCTGGTCCGCGTGCCCGGGCCGGCGGCCCCGTCACGGTTGCGGCGCGCCATCTTGAAGGCGGCCTCGTTGGCCTCGGTGCCCGAGTTGGTGAAGAACACGCGCGAGCCCTCGGGGGCCTGGGCGAGGTTCAGGAGGCGCTCGGCGAGCGCGATCTGGGTGGGCGTGCCGAAGAAGTTCGACACGTGCCCGAGCGTGCCCAGCTGGGCGCTGACGGCCGCGGTGAGCGTGGGGTGCGCGTGCCCCAGGGCGTTGACCGCGATGCCCGCGAGCAGGTCGAGGTAACGCTTGCCGTCGGCGTCCCACACGTACGCGCCCTCGCCGCGGACCAGGACCTTCTGAGGGGCGCCGAACGTGTCCATGACCGCGTGCGTGTAGCGCTCGGTCCACTGCGCGACGCTGCCCGGTCCCGTCAGGGTCGTGTCCGCGGTGCCCTCGCGGCCCGGAGCGCCCTCGACGCCCGTGGCCGCCGGGTCGGCAACGCTGTCCGAGGTGGTCGGCGAGATCTCGCCGGTCGTGCCGTTCATGCCTGCTCCTGCGAGGTGACGTGGGCGGTGGGGGGCGTCGTGGTGCTCGACGAGAGCGGGTCCGGGACGACCATGGTCCCGTTGCCGCGCGTCGTGAAGACCTCCAGGAGGACCGAGTGGGCCACGCGGCCGTCGATCACGGTCGCGCGCGGGACCCCGCCGGACACCGCGCGCAGGCAGGCCTCCATCTTGGGGACCATGCCGGCCTCGAGCGAGGGCAGCAGCGCGGCGAGCTCGGTCCGCGTGATCTGGCTGACGAGCGAGGTCTTGTCCGGCCACGAGGTGTACAGGCCCTCGACGTCGGTCAGGACGATGAGCTTCTTGGCTCCGAGCGCGACAGCGAGCGCCGCGGCGGCCGTGTCGGCGTTGACGTTGAGCACCTGGGTGGGGTCGTCGAGGTCCGGGGCGATGGTCGAGACGACGGGGATGCGCCCGGCGTCGAGCAGGTCCTGGACCGCGGACGGGTGGACCTCCACGACGTCTCCGACCAGGCCGACGTCGACGGGCTCGCCGTCGACCATCGCGTGCCGGCGCTGCGCCTGGAGCAGACCGCCGTCCTCGCCCGAGAGCCCGACGGCGTAGGGGCCGTGGGCGTTGATGAGCCCGACGAGCTCGCGCGAGACCTGGCCCGTGAGGACCATGCGGACGACGTCCATGGCCTCGGGGGTCGTCACGCGCAGCCCGCCGCGGAACTCGCTCTCGATCCCGAGGCGCGCGAGCATCGCGGAGATCTGCGGCCCGCCGCCGTGGACGACGACGGGGTGGAGACCGACCTGGCGCAGGAACACCATGTCGCGCGCGAACGCAGCCTTGAGCTCGTCGTCGATCATGGCGTTGCCGCCGTACTTGACGACCACGAGCGCGTCGCGGAACTCCTGGAGCCAGGGCATGGCCTCGAGCAGGACCTCGGCCTTCTGGCCGGGGGTCAGGTCGGTGCGGGTGTCGAACGCCGTCGACCGGGCGGCGTCCTGCGACGTCTGGGGACTCATGAGGAGTACGCGCTGTTCTCGTGGACGTAGTCGTGCGTGAGGTCGTTGGTCCAGACCGTGACCCGGGCGTCGCCCGCGTGCAGGTCGACCTCGACGTGCACCTCGCGGGACGAGGCGAGGTCCACGAGCTCGCGGGGCTCGCCCACTCCCCCGGCGCGGCAGACCTGGACACCGTTGATCGACACGTCGAGCGCGAGCGCGTCGAACGGCGCGACGTCCTCGGGGACGGTCCCGACGGCGGAGAGCACGCGGCCCCAGTTGGGGTCGTTGCCGAACACCGCGGCCTTGAAGAGGTTGGAGCGGGTCACCGCGCGGGCCACCGCGAGCGCCGCGGTCTCGTCGCTCGCGTTCGTGACGGTCACGGCGATGTCGTGGCTGGCGCCCTCGGCGTCCGCGACCAGGGCACGTGCGAGGTCCGCGCACGCCTCGGTCACGGCCGCCGTGAGCTCCTCGAGGGTCACCGGCACCTGGGACGCACCGGAGGCCAGGAGGATCACCGTGTCGTTCGTCGACATGCAGCCGTCCGAGTCGACCCGGTCGAACGTGGTCGCGGTCGCGGCGCGCAGCGCGGCGTCCGCGGTCGCGGCGTCGACGACGGCGTCCGTGGTCAGGACGCAGAGCATGGTCGCCAGGCCCGGCGCGAGCATGCCGGCTCCCTTGGCCATCCCGCCCACGGACCAGCTCGTGGCGCCGTCGACGCTGTGCTCGTCGCTGACCTCGCGCGTGACGAGGACGGTCTTGGGCACGGTGTCCGTGGTCATGATCGCGAGGGCCGCGTCGGGGCCGCCGTCGGCGTCGGCCGCGCCGGCCGCGGCGTCGCAGCCCGCGAGCAGGCGGTCCACGGGCAGGCGCTCGCCGATGAGTCCCGTCGAGCAGACCAGGACGTCGCCCGCGGAGACCTCGAGGAGGTCCGCGACGTACTCGGCCGTGTGGTGCGTGTCGGCGAAGCCCTCGGGTCCGGTGCACGCGTTGGCGCCGCCCGAGTTGAGGACGACGGCGCGCGCGATCCCGTCCGCGACGGCCTGGCGCGACCAGGCGACGGGGGCCGCGAACACGCGGTTGGTCGTGAAGACGGCCGCGGCGACGTCGAGCGGGCCCTCGTTGACGACGAGCGCGACGTCCTTGGCGCCGGTGGACTTGAGCCCGGCGGCGACTCCTGCGGCCCGGAAGCCGAGCGGTCCGGTGACGGTCACGGTGCGACCCCTTCGGTGGTGAGTCCCAGGGTCTGCGGCAGCCCCAGGGCGATGTTCATGGACTGGACGGCGCCGCCTGCGGTGCCCTTGACGAGGTTGTCGATCGCGGTCACGGTCACGACGCGGCCTGCAGCCCGGTCGATCGCGACCTGGACCAGGGCCGTGTTGGCGCCGAGCGTCATGGCGGTCGTGGGCCACTGGCCCTCGGGCAGGAGCTGGACGAACGGCTCTCCTGCGTACGCCTGCTCGTAGGCCTGGCGCAGGGCGTCGACGCTCAGGTCCTCGTGGCCCGCAGCGAGGCGCGCCGTCGCGGTCGCGAGGATGCCGCGGGCCATGGGCACCAGGGTGGGCGTGAAGGAGATCGTGACGTCGTCGGCGCCTGCCGAGCGCAGGTTCTGCGCGATCTCCGGGATGTGCCGGTGCGAGCCGCCCACGGCGTAGGGCTGCGCGGAGCCGAGGCCCTCGGAGGCGAGCAGGTGCGTCTTGAGCGACCTGCCCGCACCCGAGTACCCGTTGGCGAGGACCGCGACGACGTCGACCGGGCTGAGCAGGCCGGCGGCGACACCGGGTTGCAGCCCCAGGGTCACGGCCGTGACGTTGCAGCCGGGGACGGCGATGCGGCGCGCTCCCGCGAGGACCTCGCGCTGCTTGGTGTACTCGACCCCGTCGCCGGTCTGCTCGGTGATCAGGAGCTCGGGCAGGCCGTAGGGCCAGGTGCCCGCGTGCTCGGAGCCGTAGAACGCGGTCCAGTCCGCGGCCGAGGAGAGCCGGTGGTCCGCGCCGAGGTCGAGGACCAGGACGTCGTCGGGCAGCTGGGCGGCGATCTCACCGGACGCACCGTGCGGCAGCGCGAGCACGACGACGTCGTGGCCCACCAGGTGCTCGACGGTCGTGGGCAGCAGCACGCGGTCCGCGAGCGAGCGCAGGTGCGGCTGGTGCAGCCCGAGCACCGAGCCCGCGGTGGAGTGCGCCGTGAGCGCCCCGATCTCGACCTCGGGGTGCCTCGCGAGCAGCCGGAGGATCTCCCCGCCCGCGTAGCCGGACGCGCCGGCGACTGCCACTGTGATCGTCATATGCACAACTATACATAGTTATGCAGTCGATCGGGAACGCTCTCTTCCGCGTTGCCCACCGGGGCCGAGTCCGAGGTTCGTCGGGCCCGGACCCCTGCCTGCCCGACCAACCTCGGGTTCGGCCCCGCTCGAACAGGGACCTACGCGCCCCAGACGCCCAGCTCGTTGCCGCTCGGGTCGAGGAAGTGGAACCGGCGACCGCCCGGGAAGTCGTACGGCCCCTCCACGACCTGACCGCCCGCGTCCTGGACCAGCAGCACCGACTCGTCGAGGTCGGCGGAGTACAGGAGCACCAGAGGACCGCCACGCGTCACCGTGTCCGCGAGCGCCAGCCCCCCGGCCTCGGCCTCGCCCTCCTCCGCAGAGGTCCGGAAGCCCGCGTAGCCCGGCCCGTACGGGACGAACTCCCATCCGAAGGCCTCGGCGTAGAACGCCTGCGCCTCCGCCATGTCCGTGACCGAGAGCTCGAGGTAGTCGATCGAGTGATGGATGCCGTGCGCGTGGGTGGCCATGCGGGCAGCGTGCCACGCGGGTCCGACACCTGGGCCGTGCGCCTCACCGAGTGTGCAGCTCGGGCCATTGGCGGGCGCTCCGGACCGCCCGGCCTGCACACCCGGTGAGGCCCGACCCGTCGACCGGGGCCCGGCGCCGCCTAGGCTGACCCCATGCGCGCGATCCAGGCACTCCAGGCAGGCGGCCCCGACGTCCTCGAGCTCGTCGAGCTCCCGACCCCGGGCCCCGGAACCGGCGAGCTCCTCGTCGACGTCGCGGCGGCGGGGGTCAACTTCATCGACACCTACCGTCGGGCGGGGGTGTACCCGATGGAGTTCCCGCACGTGGTCGGCACCGAGGGTGCGGGCGTCGTCACGGCGGTCGGCCCGGGCGTCACGGACCTCGAGCCCGGCGACCACGTCGCCTGGACCAACGCGTCCGGGTCCTACGCCGAGCAGGTGATCGTGCCCGCGGACGTCGCGATCCCGGTCCCGGAGTCGATCGACCTGCGCGTCGCGGCGGCCGTCGGGCTCCAGGGGCTCACGGCCCACTACCTCGTGACGTCGACGTACCCGGTCCAGCCCGGTGACGACGTCCTGCTGCACGCGGGGGCCGGCGGCGTCGGGCTGCTCGCGACCCAGCTCGCGGTGCGGCGCGGCGCACGCGTCATCACGACCGTCTCGACCGACGCCAAGGCCGGGCTGTCGCGCGCGGCGGGGGCGTCCGACGTCGTGAACTACGCCGCGCTCGACGACCTCACGGCCGAGCTGCCCGCGATCGTGCGCGACCTCACGGGCGGCCAGGGCGTCGCCGTGGTCTACGACTCGGTCGGCAAGGACACGTTCGAGGCCTCGCTCGCGTCGTTGCGCCGCCGCGGGATGCTCGTGCTGTTCGGCGGGTCGTCGGGCCAGGTGCCACCGTTCGACCTGCAGCGCCTCAACACGGGCGGTTCGCTCTTCACGACGCGCCCCACGCTCGACGACTACACCGCGACGCGCGCCGAGCTCCTCGACCGGGCGAGCGAGGTGTACGCGCTCGTGGCGTCGGGCGACCTCGACGTGCGGATCGGCGCGACGTTCCCGCTCGCCCGCGCGGCCGACGCGCACCGCGCCCTGGAAGGTCGCGCGACCACGGGCAAGGTCCTGCTCGTCCCCGGCGACGAGCCGGCAGCCGGTGCGACGAGCCCGACGCCGGGCGCCGCGTCGTGAGCTGGGACTGGGTCCCGCCGCGGCCCGGGGAGGACGAGCCCGCCCGTCGCTCCGACCGTCGCCTGCGCCTGGCGCTGACCGTCCTCATGGTCGCCCTCACGGGGGTGCTCGCGGTGTACTACCTGACCGTCGGGCTGGACCAGGCGCGCGCCGGCTGCACGACCGATCGTCCGGCAGGAGTCGCGGTCGACGAGGTCACGGCGACGTGGCGCTGGTGGCCGCCCGGGTACGACTGCTCGTACCCCTCGGGCGGCGCGACGAGCGTCTGAGGGCGCCGGGTCACACCTGCGCGGCCTGCAGGCCGACCGGCGGCACGGGCCATCCCGGCCGGACGAGCCCCTGCTCGAAGAACAGGTACTCGTGCATCGCGGACAGCTCGAACGCCCGCAGCATGCGCTCGCGCTCGGCGGGGGACACCCAGCGCGCGGCCTCGTCGGCGAACGCGCACGCCGTCCGCGTGGCCTCGGCGAACGACGGGTCGCCGTAGAGCGAGATCCAGCGCGCGTAGGGGTGCCCGCGGAGGTCCCCCGCCCGGCTCACCAGGACGTCGCCGATGTGCGCGTACAGCCGGTAGCACGGCAGCAGCGCCGCGACGGTCTCCGCGTACGACCCGTTCGACGCCGCGTGCAGGTGGTTGGTGTAGGCCGCCGTCACGGGGGACGGGTCGACGCCCTCGACCGCACCGCGGTCCATCCCGGCGTGCTCGCCGAGCCAGTCGCGGTGCAGCGCCTGCTCGACCTCGAGCGACTCGACCGCCGCGCCCGCGAAGAACTGCCGCGCCTCGGGCGTGGGCGCGAGGAGGCTCGCCCGCGACAGCACGCGGGCGTACTCGGCCAGGTAGGCGGCGTCCTGCGCGAGGTAGAACCCGAAGTCCTCGGCGGCGAGGGACCCGTCCACGAGCGCCCCCACGAACCCCATGCCCTCGACGGCCTCGCGCCAGCCCGCGATCCGCTCCCAAGCCTCGTCGGTGAACGTCCGCCGCCCGAGCGTGGGCAGGTGCGCCAGGTGGTCGACGGGTCCGTGGCCCGTGCCCACGGCCAGCCCTCCCCCGGCCCGCAGCGCACCCGTCAGCCAGGTCTTCGCGTCGCGCACGGCACCCGCCCAGTCGTCACGCCGAGGACGCAGGGCGGCGACCGCCGCCGACAGCGAGCACCCGGTGCCGTGGGTGTGCACGGTGTCGACGCGGGGCGCCGAGAAGGTCGTGACGCCGTCGGGCCCCACCAGGGCGTCGGGCGACTCCTCCCCCGTGAGGTGACCACCCTTCAGGAGCACGACGGCGCCGCCCGCCGCGTGCAGTCGCCTCGCCTGGGTGAGGGCGTCGGGCCAGGTGGTCGCGGCCGGCTCGCCCAGGAGGACGGCGAGCTCGGGGAGGTTGGGGGTCACGAGGTCGGCGAGCGCGACCAGGTCGCGCACGGCCTGCTCGGCCCCCTCGTCGAGGAGGCGGTGGCCGCTCGTGGCGACCATGACGGGGTCGAGCACGACGAACGGCGGCCGCACGCGGCCGAGCCACGCCGCGATCGCCCGCGCGTTGGCCTCGTCGGCGACCATGCCGATCTTCACGGCGTCGATCACGACGTCGTCCGAGACCGCGTCGAGCTGCTCGGTGAGGAACTCTGCGCCCGGGACGTGGACGGAGCGGACGCCGTGCGTGTTCTGCGCGACCAGTGCGGTCGTGACCGCCATGCCGTACGCGCCGTGCGCCGCGAACGCCTTGAGGTCGGCCTGGATCCCGGCGCCCCCCGTCGGGTCGGTGCCTGCGATCGACAGGACGCGGGGACGGGAGGGCCCGGCCCCCTGCTGCGGGGCGCGGCCCCGCACCTCCCCGGACGCGGGTACGGGCCCGGTGGTGGGCAGGGCAGGTGTGGTGGCAGCAAGCGACATTGCCGACATCCCTTCGCTAGTGCTAGCTAGATCAGGTTCGACGGGTGTGATCTCAGCCCGGCTCGTGGGAGCGGGCACCCCGTGTCTTCGGGGGAAGGATAGCGGGCACCAGGACCTGCCGGTCGGCAGGGACCGGCAGGCGGCGGTCGGCTCGGCGCTCCTGCGGCCTACGAGGCCGCAGGAGGAACCGTCATCACGTCGATGCCCGACGACGGGACGTACCGGTCCAGGCACCGTACGACACGCTCGACGTCCTCGCGGCCGGCCTCGGGGACGAGGGCGACCGTCGTCGGGAGCGGCGGTAGAGGGAGCGGTGTCACGGCGTACTCGACCGCGTGGTCCTCAGCGCAGGCGTCGATCCCGGCCGGCCACCCGTCGACCGCGACGATCCACGGCCCCTGCGCCGGGATCGCGACCCGCCCGGTCGCCCAGGGCGCCGCAGCCAGCGCGAGAGCGCCGCACGACGCGGCCAGGACTCCGACGAGCAGGCCGGTCCGGCGGGGCATCGCGGTCACCTCGGTGGTCGTCGTCGACGTCAAGGACGGTGCAGAGCCACCACCGTAGCGGGCCCGCGGGCCGACCGCCCCGAAACGGGCTAACGGGTGCCCAGGTCCTCTCGGATCAGTCGCAGGATCCTCTTGCTCTCGACACGGAACCGGGTGTTGGCCGCCGCGACCATCTCCGGCGTGATCTCCTCCGCGTCCGCACCGTCCTCGGAGAAGGTCACGCGGAGCGCCTCGATCGCGTCGACCACCTGATCGGCCCCCTCGACGGCGACGCGCGCCTCTGCCGACAGCCTCGCCTCGGCGAGCGACACGAGCTGCTCCGCCAACGTCTGCGCGAGGCCGGTCCTCCCCTCGTGGGTGAGCTCCGTCGCGAGCCTGGCCAGCACCATCCTCGTCTGCGTGTTCACCTCGATGTAGTCGGCGTAGGCGTTCCGCCGCAGCGTGTCGAGCCGGATCCGCTCAGCCTCGCCGACCTGCGTGGCGACCGTGCGGGACTGCGCCCACCCCGTCGCCAGGGACCCCGCGAGCACGCCGACGATCCCGAGCACCGCCGGCAGCCAGGCAGAGGTATCCATGCGCTGCAAGATAGCAGCGGAGACGTCCGGCGTCGGCGTACGGCGTCGCCGCCCGCCGTGCCGGTGCGGTTGATCGCACCACCGCCGCGGCGGATGCTGGGAGCGACCGTCAGGAGACGGCCCACCACCGAGGAGGTCGGCCATGAGCACGACGCACGACGACGTCACGCCCCACCGCACGGCACCGCGCGCCCGGCGGATCGCCCTCGCCGCGGCCCTGGTCGTCGGGGCGCTCGCGCTCGCGGCCTGCGCCCCCGGCCCCAACCCGGACGTCGGCACGCCGACCGCCGACGGCAGCCCCGCCGGCTTCTGGCTCGGCCTGTGGCAGGGCATCATCGTCCCCGTCACGTTCGTCGTCTCCCTGTTCACCGACACGGTGAACATCTACGAGGTGCACAACGACGGCAACTGGTACGACTTCGGCTTCGTGCTCGGCCTGGGGCTGTTCGTGGGCGGGCCGTTCGGCGCCTCGAGGGGTCGGCGCAGCCACTGAGACCGCCGGCGTGCGAGCCTCGCCGCGGCGTCCCCCGCGCGCCGGACCGGGCGACCGGGCGATGAGTTCCGACGAGGGACCGAGTCTGCCCTGGTGACCGCTGCCCTGCCCGACCCCGCACGGAGGACACCATGACGACCGAGCCCGACTCCCCGACCACGACGCTGCCAGGCCGCCCGCCCGTCGTCGACCTGGCCACCTGGCAGGCCGCCCGGGACGAGCTCCTGGTCCGCGAGAAGGCCCACACCCACGAGGGGGACGCCATCGCGGCCGCCCGCCGCAGCCTGCCCATGGTGAGCCTCGACGGCACCACGGAGGTCGTGGGCCCCGACGGCCCGGTGCCCTTCCTGGACCTGTTCCAGGGGCGCGACGAGCTCGTGGTCTACCAGCACATGTGGCACGACGGCGCACCGCACCAGGGCCAGTGCGAGGGCTGCACCTGGACGGCCTGGCACCTGAGGGACGCCGTCTACCTCAACGCCCGCGACGTCTCGTTCGCGATCCTCACCACGGGGGCGTGGGAGGAGGTCGTCCCGTTCGTCGAGTTCATGGGCTACAGCCAGCCCTGGTACTCGGTCCGGGACCTGGACGCGCCGCTCGGTGGCGAGATGGGGTACCTCTCGTGCTTCCTGCGCGACGGGGACGACGTGTACCTCACCTACCGCACGACGGGCCGGGGCACCGAGCCCACCAACCCGTCGTTCGCCCTGCTCGACATGACGCCCCACGGGCGTGGCGAGGCCTGGGAGGTCAACCCCGAGGGCTGGCCGCCGGGGCTCGACGCGTGCTGGTTCTGGCGCTCGGACGCGGACGGCGTCGCGGGCTGGGGTCCGACCACGCGACCCGTGCCGCAGTGGACCCGGCCGGGAGCCACCCCCGTGGAGTCGCTCGGCCGGCACGGCCACCACCACTGACGGCCGGTCAGCGCGCCGGCAGCGCCCCCGGCATCGGGTCGTCGTCGCCGTAGCGCGTCACACGCAGTCGACGCGCCTCCGGGCCGGGCACGGCGTCCGCGTCCCCGGTGGCTCCTGAGGCGGCCGCGCGCAGGGACGCGGGCGAGTCGTGCGTGACCCGCACGAACGTGCCCGACCACGCGTCGAGCTCGCCGCGCGCGATCGCGACGACCATCTCGACGGTCCGCTCCACGGGCGTCCACTCGGTGCGCCCCACGTGCATGTCCATGGACGCCGTCAGGTCGGTCCGGACCACCCCGGGAGCGACCTCGAACGTCCGCAGCCCCCGCGCGTGCCCCGACGCGTGCAGGTTCGAGCCCAGGCGCAGCAGCGCGGTCTTGCTCGCGTTGTACGCGGTCGCGCCGTCCATGTCGTGCGAGCCCGCGCCGGAGTTCAGGTCGACGACCCGGCCGCCGCCGCGCGCGAGCATCCCGGGGACGACCGCACGCGCGAGCAGGAACGGACCGCGCAGGTTGGTCTCCATCACGGACCACCACTCGTCGGGGTCGGCCTCCCACAGCGGGACCTCGGCGTCGATGCGCCCGGCGTTGTTGACCAGGAGGTCGATCCCGCCCAGCTCGGCCTCGGCACGAGCGACCGCGGAGTCGACCGCCTCGACGTCGCCGACGTCCGCGACCAGCGCCACGGCCCGGCGACCCCGTGCACGGACCTCCGCGACGACGTCGTCCACGCGGGACGCGTCGCGCCCCAGGACGGCGACGTCGAGGCCCGCGTCGGCGAGCCCCAGCACGACCGCGCGGCCGATGCCGCGCGCACCACCCGTGACGAGGGCGGTGCGCGCGGGGGCCACGGTGGTGACGTCAGCCACGGAGCTCGGCCCCGACCTTCTCGTGCGCCACGGCGACCGCGGCCGCACGCACGGCCGCGGAGTCCTCCGCGGTCAGCGTGCGGTCGGTGCCGCGCAGGCGCAGGGAGAACGCGAGGGACTTCTTGCCCTCGCCCACCTGGGGGCCGGTGTAGACGTCGAAGAGCGCGACGTCCTCGAGCAGCTCGCCCGCGCCCTCCTCGATCGCGGCGCGCACGGCCGCGGCCGGCACGGAGTCGTCGACGACGAGCGCCAGGTCCTCCTTCGCGAGCGGGAACGACGAGACGGGCGTCGCCTGGACGGGCTTGCCCGGCGCAGCGGCGACGAGCGCATCGAGGTCGACCTCGAACGCCACGGTCCGCGCAGGCAGGCCGAGCGTCTCGAGCACCTTGGGGTGCAGCTCTCCCGCGTGCCCGACGACGGTCCCGTCCGTCAGCTCGAGCCTCGCCGTGCGCCCGGGGTGCCACGGCGCGTGGTCGTGGTCCGCGACGACCTCCACCCGGGCGCCCACCCGCTCGGCGACCAGCTCGGCGGCGGCGAGCGCGTCCGTCCAGTCCGCGGCGCGGCCGGCCCCCCACCAGCCCGAGGCCACGCGCTGGCCGGTCAGGACGCCCGCGACCCGGCGCGGCTGCGGCGGCACCGCGGCCTGCAGCGTGGCGAGGTCCTGCTCGCTCGGACGGACGCCGCCCGGCAGCTGGGGAGCCGCCGGCGCACCGACGACGGGACGGGTCACGAGGCCGATCTCGAAGATCGCGAGGTCCGCGTTGCCGCGTCCCACGTTGCGCTTGAGCGTGCCGAGCAGCGTCGTCAGCAGGTTCGTGCGCATCTCGGGGTGGTCGTCCGCGAGGGGGTTGACCAGGCGCAGCGCGCGGCGACGGTCGTCGTCCGCGGGCAGCCGCAGGTCGTCGTGCGACTGCGGGTTCACGAACGGGTAGCTGAGCGTCTCGACGAACCCGGCCTCCGCGAGGGCGCGGGCGACCGAGCGGCGCAGCCGCTGCGAGGTCGTCAGCCCACGCCCCGCGGGCGCGGGCGGCAGGACCGACGGGATCTTGTCGTAGCCCACGAGACGGGCGATCTCCTCGACGAGCTCCGCGGACCCCGTCAGGTCCGGGCGCCACGTGGGCGGGGTGACCTCGAGGGTCGTGCCGCCGTCGAGGTCGCGGACCGTGCAGCCGATCTCCGTGAGGACGCCGCGCACCTGCTCCGAGGTGTACGGGACACCCACGAGACGCTCGGCCTCGTGGATCGGGAAGACGATCGGCATGACGGGCGGGACCGTGTTGAGGTCGCTCACGGCCTCGTCCGCGGTGCCGCCGCCGAGCTCCACGAGCAGCTCGACCACGCGCTGGGCCGCGACGGGCGGCAGCGCCGGGTCCGCGCCGCGCTCGAAGCGCTTGGCGGCCTCGGTCGGGAGCTTGTGGCGCCGCGCCGAGCGGGCGACCGTGATCGGGTCGAAGTGAGCGGCCTCGACCAGGACGTCGGTCGTGGTCTCGCTGACCTCGCTCGACGCCCCGCCCATGACACCCGCGATCCCGAGCACGCGCGAGCCGCGGACGCCCTCCGGCGAGTCCGTGATGAGCAGGTCCTCGATGTCGAGGCGGCGGTCGACGCCGTCGAGCGTGGTGTGCCGCTCCCCCGCGTGCGCCCGGCGCACGACGACCGGCCCCGCGACCTTGGCGAGGTCGTAGGCGTGCAGCGGCTGACCGAGGTCCAGCATGACGTAGTTCGTGATGTCGACGGCGAGCGAGATGGGACGCATGCCCGCCTGCGTCAGGCGGCGCTGCATCCACGCCGGGGTCGGGGCCTGCGGGTCGATGCCCCGCACGATGCGCGTGACGAACCGGTCGCAGCCGGTCACGCCGTGGATCGGGGCACCGTCCTCGACCTCGACCGGGAAGCCGTCGGGCGTGACGCCCGGCAGGTCGCCCGTCGGCAGGCCGCGGTCGGTGAAGGCTGCTCCCGTGGAGTGCGAGTACTCGCGCGCGACGCCGCGGTAGGAGAAGCAGTACCCGCGGTCCGGGGTCACGTTGATCTCGAGGACCTCGTCGCCGAGGCCCAGGAGCTCGAGCGCGTCCGTACCGGGCGTCGTGTCGTACCCGGTCTCCGGGGAGTACCCGTAGCGGTCGAGCACGATGATGCCGTCGTGGTCCTGCCCCAGGCCGAGCTCCTTGGCCGAGCAGATCATGCCGTCGGAGACGTGCCCGTAGGTCTTGCGGCTCGCGATGGGGAACGGTCCGGGCAGCACCGCACCGGGCAGCGCGACGACGACGCGGTCCCCCGGGCCGAAGTTGTGCGCACCGCAGATGATCCCGCGCGGGGTCCCTCCCTCGGCCACCGGGACACCGTCGACGTTGTGCGCCCCGACGTCGACCTGGCACCAGTTGATGACCTTGCCGTTCTTCTGCTCCTCGGGCTCGACCGAGACGACCTGGCCCACGACGAGCGGCCCCGTGACGGACGACCCGTGGATCGCCTCCTCCTCCAGGCCCACCTTCACGAGCGCGGCGGCCAGCGTCTCGGCCGTCAGGTCGGCCGGAAGCTCGACGTGGTCGCCGAGCCAGTCGATGACGATGTTCGGCATCAGATCCCCATTCCGAACTGGGTCGAGAAGCGGACGTCGCCCTCCACCATGTCGTGCATGTCAGCAATTCCGTGGCGCAGCATGAGCGTGCGCTCGATGCCCATGCCGAACGCGAAGCCCGAGTAGACCTCGGGGTCGATCCCTGCGGAGCGCAGGACGTTCGGGTTGACCATGCCGCAGCCACCCCACTCGATCCAGCCGGCCCCGCCCTTCTTCTGGGGGAACCACAGGTCCATCTCGGCGCTGGGCTCGGTGAACGGGAAGAACGACGGACGCAGGCGCGTACGGGCCTCGGGGCCGAACATCGCCTTCGCGAAGTGGTCCAGGGTGCCGAGCAGGTGCGCCATGGTCAGGCCCTTGTCGACCGCGAGCCCTTCGACCTGGTGGAACACGGGCGTGTGCGTCGCGTCGAGCTCGTCGGTGCGGAACACCTTGCCCGGGCACGCGATGTACACGGGCAGCTCGCGCTCGAGGAGCGTGCGGGCCTGCACGGGCGAGGTGTGCGTGCGCAGCACCAGGTTCGAGGGCTCACCGGGCTCACCGTCGGGTCCCGCGGGAGCCTGGAGGAAGAACGTGTCCTGCATCTGGCGGGCCGGGTGGTCCGGTCCGAAGTTCAGGGCGTCGAAGTTGAACCACTCGGCCTCGATCTCCGGCCCTTCGGCGATCTCCCAGCCCATGGCCGTGAAGAAGTCGGCGGCGCGCTCCTGGAGCGTCTCGAGCGGGTGGCGGGCACCGGCGGGGGCGCGGTCGACGGGGAGCGTCACGTCGACCGACTCCTCGACCAGGACGCGCTCGTCACGCTCGGCCTCGAGGACCTGGGTGCGGGCGGCGAGAGCCTGGTTCAGGCGGCCGCGGATCGGGCCGAGGAGCTTGCCAGCGGCGGCCTTGTCGGCGGGCGCGAGCTGGCCGATCTGGCGGTTCGCGAGAGCGAGGGCGCTGCGGTCGCCGGTGTGCTCGAGGCGCACCGTCTTGAGCTCGTCGAGGTCGCGGGCTGACTCGACCGCGGCGAGGGCGTCGGACAGGACGGCCTCGAGCGCGGGACCGTCGAGGGGCGAGGGCGCAGCGGGCTGGACCGGATCAGGGGTGGACATGCGTGCCTTCCTGGCGGGATCGGGACCGGACGCGCAGAGGTCACCTCGCGCGTCCAACTGAAGATTCTAGATGTACTGACCCGTTGCGTTGTTGATTCGGTCGATGGGTCGTAGGCCGCCGATGCCGAGGTGGGGTCGTTCCAGGTTGTAGTGGTTGAGCCAGGTA
>NZ_JAMXIO010000049.1:0-23292 GCF_059651515.1 Oerskovia sp. 140933 | reverse complement strand
CGCCCCGGGACGGACCACGACCCCTGCTCGGCAGCGACCGGCCGGCCTGCACCCGTCAGGTCAGCACGCCCCCTCGTCCTTCCACGGGCCCCAGTCGCTGGCCACGGGCGTGTTCCCCTGCGTCCAGTACCGGGCCGACCACCGGTGACCCGCGTGCGTGACCTGCGCGCCACCGTTGTAGGCGGTGCCGGAGACCCACGCGGCCGCGGTGCACCCGGCACCGCCGGTGCTCCCGCCCGGGGTGCCGCCGGGAGTCCCGCCCGTCGTCCCACCGGAGACCACGGGGTTGACGACCTTGACCCCGCGCGGGTGGTCGTAGGTCGTGGCGTAGGTGGTGGTCCCGATCGTCACGCGGACGTTCGAGACCTGCGCCATGGGCAGCCTCCACGACAGCTTGGTGTAGGCCGACCCGCCTGCGGGGATGCCTCCCGAGGGGACCTTGAGCGTCGCCGAGTGCAGGTCGCCCTTGAGGCCGCCGACGTTGTTGCCCGAGTGGCCCGGGACCGTCGTGATGCCCCAGCCGTTCTGCTCGCCCATCGTGGCCGACGTGGTGGTCGCGAAGTCGAACGAGATGGTGGCCCCGGCCGGGATCGCGACGGTCGACCTGTTCGAGAACGTCACCCGGGGGTTGATCGGGTAGTTGTTGTCGCCGAGCGCGAACTCCGAGAACGACACCCCGAGGTCGATCGCCTCGGCGGGCGTCGCGGTCTTCGACTTGGCGGCACCGTAGGGCGCCGCGGTGGAGAACGTCGAGTGCATCCTGGTCACGAGGCTGTCACCCATGCCGTACTCGCCGCTCGTCGCGTCCAGGTCGTAGTCCCCGGCCAGCTCCCAGATCATGAGGCCGCCGTAGCCGCCCGCGACGACGTAGTCGGCCTTGGCCTGGATGGCCTGGTCGGAGTCGCCCGAGATGAAGGACTTCGTCTGGGCGTTCCACCACCACTCGGTCTTGGTGACCGGGTCGAAGTTGTGCTGGTAGGTGCCGGTCAGCGGACCGGTCGGTGCGCCGTAGGACGCCGCGTAGGAGCCGACCTTCCCGTTCTGGAGGTTGAGCATGTGCCAGATCGGGTTGCCGCCCGCAGGGATCTTCTGCCCGGCCTTGTCGACGTCGTACCAGATGTTGTTGATCCCGCCCGCGCCGTTGCCGCACTTGGACGTGCCGCCCAGCGAGGGCCCGGTGCCGGGTGGGCACTTGGTCTGGTCGGGCAGCGCGGCCTTGCCCCACAGCCCGTTGGTGCCGCCCTGCACGTTGGCCCAGCCGCGCGTGTAGAAGGGCACGCCGATGTTGATGCGCCCCGCTTGCACGGCTCCGCGGAAGTAGTGCGCGGCCCAGTCCGCGTTGAGGTACCCGATCCCGTCGTAGGCCCCGTACACGCCGGCCGCCGCGAGCTCACCGTCCTTGCCGTCGTCGAACAGGGCGCCGTTGCCGCCCACGAAGTCGTTCCACGTCCCGTGCAGGTCGTACGACATGACGTTGACGTAGTCGAGGTACGGCATGATCTGGAAGACCTCCATGCCGCGCAGCAGCCACCCCGAGGCGGGGGCCGCGATGGTCAGCATGTAGTACTCGCCGTCCTGCGCGGCGGCCTTGTCGAGCGCCTCGCGCGTGGTCTTCATGAGCTGCTCGTAGTTCTTCCAGAGCTGCCCGCGCTTGGCGTCGGCGATCGCGAAGTCGTCGGGGTTCCCGGCCTTGACGTTCGAGGTCGGGTACTCGTAGTCGACGTCGATCCCGTCGAACCCGTAGGTCCGCACCATCGCGACCGCGGACGCCGCGAACGCGTCGTACTCGGCCTGCGTGTCCAGGGTGTAGAAGCCGCCCGAGGCGACCCGATTGCCGTCGACCCCGAAGTAGCCGCCCGTCTCCGCCCACCCGCCGACCGACACGAGGGTGCGCACGCCCGGGTGCTGCTTCTTGAACTTCGTGAGCTGGTTGAAGTGGCCCTTGTAGGGGACGGTCGGGTCGAGCGCGTTCTCGGCGCCGGCGAACGTCAGGCCGGTCGCCTCGCTCGTCGCCGACTCGGCGTTGACGGAGATCTTCGAGTCCGGTCCGACGTGCGCGAACGCGTAGTTGATGTGCGACAGCTTGGTCCACGGGATGTCGCTCGCCAGGTACGACGGGGTCCCCTCCGTGCCCGTGCGCCACGACGTGAAGTACCCGATCACGCGCCGGTCCAGGCCGTTCGGCAGCTTCTCGCGACCGGCCTCGTCGTACACGTCGCAGTAGGGCACGTCGACGGTCTTGTTGACGGCGAGCCCGTCGGGGCGGCACTTCTCATGCGGGTTCGTGGAGATGGGGGTGCCGGGGTCGGCGCCCGTCGGGTCGCCGCCGGTCGTCCCGCCGGTCGTGCCCGTCGTCCCACCGGTCGTGCCGGTCGTCCCGCCGGTCGTGCCCGTCGGGTCGGCCCCGCAGGGTCCGACGATCTTCCATGCGCCCCACTGCTGCGTCCCGGGCGTCTCGCCCTGCGTCCACCAGGACGCCTTGTAGTTGGACCCGCTGTACGACGCGACGCTCCCGCCCGTGTACGCCGACGACGCCGACCACGCGGGCGCGCACGCCTCGGCCGCGGACGCCACGGGTACCTGCGCGACGAGCGGGACCGCCACCACTGCCGTCGCGGCGACTCCTGCGAGCCACCGCCTCACGGACCGTCTGCCTCGTTGCATGATCGACCGCCTCCCCAGCACGGCTGCGGCACCGTTGCCGCGGCATCGTGTGTCGTCACGGTAGGCCGCGTCTCGACGCGCCCACATCAGGGGCGTCCGCAGTGTTCGCTACGTACGTGGTTCCCGCAGCGCTCCCATGCAGTCCCCAGGTTCGGCGCACCTGGCGCTCTGGTCTGCGGAGATGCCTCGCGCTCCTGCCCGACGGCGCCGCGCACCGGGGTGCGTCCGCGGGCTGGGAGAATGGTCGGGTGACGAACGGCCTCTTCGACCTGCCCGAGGGCACGCGTGTCCCACCCCGTCGGATCGTCCTGCTGACAGGGCCGTCGGGTTCGGGGAAGACGTCGCTCACCCGGCGCCTCGGTCTGCCGGTCGTGGAGCTCGACGACTTCTACCACGATCACGACCACCCGGGCCTGCCGCGGCGCTTCGGGATCGTCGACTGGGACTCGCCCGGGAGCTGGGACTCGGCGAGCGCCATGGACGCGTTGCTCGCGCTCGTCACGACGGGCCGGTCGGACGTACCGGTCTACGACATCCCGACGTCGCGGCGCACGGGCACGACGCACCTCGACGTGACCGGGTCGCGCATCGTGATCGCCGAGGGGATCTTCGCGGCCGAGCTGGTCGCGGCGTGCCGGGCCGAGGGGATCCTGGCCGACGCGATCTGCCTGCGCAGGCCGCGGCTCGTGTCGTTCTGGTTCCGGCTCCTGCGAGACCTGGCGGAGTCCCGCAAGCCGCCGCTGACGTTGCTGCGCCGCGGCTGGGGTCTGCTGCGCGACGAGCCGCGACTGATCCAGGGCTGGGTCGACAAGGGCTGCCGGACGGCGTCGCCCGGTCAGGCCGAGCGGGACATCCGGGCGCTGCTCGCGGACTGACGCCCGCCCCGGCCCCGATTCTGGCCCCGCTCCTGGTCCTGGTCCTGGTCCTGGTCCTGGTCCTGGGTCCTGGGCGCCGAGCGCGCACCTCGGGCTGTCCCGAGCATCGATCGACAGCCCGAGGTGCACGCTCGGCAGCAGTCCGCGGCCGGACCAGGCCGGGCCCGCGGCTCAGCCCAGGTGCACCGCGACCTGGTCGCCCTGCGGCAGGAGCTGCTCCTTGGAGCCACGGATCAACCACGCCGCGAGCACCGCCCCCACGACCATGGTCACGGCCGTCGCGACGAACGCCGCCGAGTACCCGTCGACGAACGCCGCGAGCTGGGACGCCTCGTCGGTCACGACGACTCCCGCGACGGCGCCCATGTACAGGGTCGTGAAGACGGACAGCCCGATCGAGCCACCGATCTGCATCGAGGCGTTGACGGTCGCGCTCGCAGCGCCGGCGTCGTGGGGCTCGACGCCCGCGAGCGCCACGTTCTGGAGCGGCACCAGGACCAGGGCCATGCCCGCACCCAGCACGACCAGGGCGGGCAGGACCTCGACCACGTACGTCCCACCCACCGTGATGCGGCTCAGGTAGAGCAGAGCCGCCGCGGAGACCAGCGGCCCGACGATCATGAGCGGCCGCGGACCGAAGCGCGCGAGGAGCTGCGTGACGGCCGGCGC
The DNA here is from genome assembly GCF_059651515.1 of Oerskovia sp. 140933. Lineage (NCBI taxonomy): Bacteria > Bacillati > Actinomycetota > Actinomycetes > Micrococcales > Cellulomonadaceae > Oerskovia > Oerskovia sp. 140933. Next base: position 19,084 of record NZ_JAMXIO010000049.1, on the reverse strand, counting down.
CAGGACGAGCGTCATGATCGTCATGGGCAGCGTGCCCAGGCCGGCCTGCAGGGGCGAGAGCCCCATGACGACCTGCAGGTGCAGCGCCAGGTACAGCAGGGCGCCGATCATGAGCGCGCCGAAGATCGCCTGCAGGAGGAACGCCCCCGCGCGGACCTTGTTCGTCAGGACGCGCAGCGGGAGCAGCGGCTGCGCGACCCGCGACTCGATCCACACGAAGAGCGCCAGGAGCAGGACGCCCACGGCGAGGCAGGCGATCGTGCCGGGCGCGACCCAGCTGTGCTCGGCGAGCGTGAACCCGTACACGAGCGCGCCCAGGCCCAGGACGACCGTGACCGCGCCCAGGACGTCGTACGTGTTGTCCCCGTCGGCCCGGCTCTCACGGATCAGGACCTGACCCGCGACGAGCGCGACCACCACGACGGGCACGTTGACCCACAGGCACCAGCGCCAGTCGGCGAACTCCGTCAGGGCGCCGCCCAGGACCAGGCCGACCGCAGCGCCGACACCCGCGACCGATCCGAAGACCGCGAAGGCGGTGTTCCGCTCGCGGCCGCGAGGGAAGGACACCGTGAGCAGCGCGAGCGCGGCCGGCGCGAGCAGCGCGGCGAAGACGCCCTGGAGGCCGCGCATCGCGACGAGCTCCGTGCCGTTGCGGGCGAGGCCTGCGAGCAGGGACGCGACCCCGAACCCGACCATGCCCAGCAGGTAGGTGCGCTTGCGCCCCCAGTAGTCGGCGATGCGGCCGCCCAGGAGCAGCAGGGCGCCGAACGCGAGGGCGTAGGCCGTGACGACCCACTGCCGCTCGGTGTCGGTCAGCCCGAGCTCGGCCTGCGCCTGCGGCAGGGCGATGTTGACGATCGTGCCGTCGAGCACGACGAGGAGCTGGGTCAGCGCGAGGATCACGAGGATCCACCAGCGACGGGGGCCGGCCGTGGCGGGCGCGTCCGGCTCGACCGGACCGGGGCCGTGGACCTCGGCCGAGGGAGGGACCACCTGTGCCGAGGGCGCAGAGGTGGAGGGGGTGGAGACAGGCATGGACCGACCTTCGGACGTAGCGGGATCGTGGGGTTTCCAGCCCGGATCGAGACGTGTCGCGAGATGCCGCAGACCGTTCGACCGCCCCAACTACGAAGTCGGACAGACGGACCATCCTAACGTGTCGGGCCGTCAGGAACCGGAGTGAGGTCGCCCACTGCGGGTCTCCGCGGCGGGCCCGCCCCGCCGAGGGCGAGCGGCGCCGTCGGGCCCTCCGAGGCAGCGGGGCCCACCGGGACCGCCGACGGTCCCGGTGCTAGCGTGGAATCGCCGTTCCCCCACGACACGTCGCCCGAGCGAGGAGCTCCCATGGCCGACGAGACGATCTCCCGACGCGCACGCGACCTCGCACGGTCCACACCGTTCGACGTCCTGCTCGGGTTCTTCGCGCACGTGTACCCCGAGCGGCGTGCCCGCCCCGGGGTCCTCGACCTCACGTTCGGCAACCCGCACGACCCGGCCCCGGCCGAGTACGTCGAGGCGCTGCGAGCGAGCGCGGTCCCGCGCGACGAGCACTGGTTCGGCTACAAGGTCAGCGAGCCCGCCGCGCGGGCCGCCGCCGCGGAGGGGCTGCGGGGCGTCGTGGACCTGCCGTTCGAGCCCGACGACGTGCACCTCACCACGGGCGGCTTCACGGCCCTCGCCCTCGCCCTCAAGCTCGTGTGCGACCCGGGCGACGAGGTCGTGTACAGCGTGCCCCCGTGGTTCGCGTACGAGGTGATCGTGCGCGAGGCCGGCCTCGTGCCGGTCAAGGTGCCGGTCTCCCCCGGGACGTTCGACCTGGACCTCGACGCGATCGCGGACGCGATCACGCCCCGGACCCGGGTCGTGCTGGTCAACACGCCCAACAACCCCACCGGGCGCATCTACCCGCTGGGCGAGCTGCGCCGTCTGGCCGCCCTCCTCGACGAGGCGTCGGCGCGGTCCGGTCGCCGCATCGTCGTCGTGTCGGACGAGCCGTACCACCGGATCGTCTACGACGGCACGGAGTTCCACAGCCCCGCCGAGGTCTACCCGTGGACCCTGCTGGCCTACAGCTACGGCAAGACGCTGCTCGCGCCCGGCCAGCGCATCGGGTACCTCGCGGTCCCGCCCGCGATGCCGGGGCGCGAGGACCTGCGGCCCGCGATCGAGGCGCTGCAGATCGCGATCGGGTACGCGTTCCCCAACGCCGTCCTCCAGCACGCGCTGCCGGTCCTGGAGCGCATCCCGTTCGACGTCCCGCTCTACCAGCGCAAGCGCGACCTCATGGTGGCCGGGCTGCGCGACATCGGGTACGACCTGCACAGCCCCGAGGGCACGTTCTACCTCTACCCGCGCTCGCCCGACCCCGACGACCGCGCCTTCGAGGCCCTGCTCGCCCGGCACGACGTCCTGGTCCTGGGCGGGCAGTACTTCGAGACCCCGGGCCGCTTCCGCATCTCGCTGACCGCGAGCACGGAGACGCTCGAGGCGAGCCTGCCGCGCTTCGCGGCGGCGTTCGGGGAGGCGGGCTGAGCACGCTGGCGGGACGCGGCCTCCCGCCCGACGGCGTCGCTCGCCTCGTGCGGCCGGGGCGCCGGCTGGGGGGCGCGTGCTCGACGAAGCGGCAGCCGTGGCGGGCGGGGCCATCGGTCCGGACGACGTGCAGCGCCGCAGCGGCCTCGGGTGGGTCACGTCCCCTGTGCGCACCGCGCTCGACCTGGCGCGGCTCGAGCGTGCAGCTCGGGTCGCCCGCGGCCCGGTCGGACGACCCGGCCTGCACGCTCGGTGAACATCCGCGCGCCCGCCACCGTCGTGCCGCGCGTGCCGAAGGCCGGGCGGAGGGCTACCGTCGGGGAAAACCGCTCGAAGAGGAGAGGTCCCATGACCGGACTCGTCGCCACCGCCTCGATCCACATCGCCGCCCGCCCGGAGAGGGTCTGGGCCGAGCTCGTCCACCCGTCCGCCACCTGGATGCTGGGAGCCAACGTCGAGACGGACTACCTGCCGGGCAGCGCCATCACGTTCGAGGGCCAGTACCAGGGCAAGCACTTCGAGGACCACGGCACGGTCCTCGAGGTCGACCGGCCGCGCACCCTGCGCTTCACGCACTACTCCCCCGCGAGCGGCGTGCCCGACGTCCCGGAGAACCACCACGAGGTCGCGATCACGCTCGCCCCGGACCCCAACGGCACACGCGTGACGATCCGGCAGGACAACAACGACACCCCCGAGGCCGTCCAGCACTCCGAGGAGCTCTGGCGCACCGCGCTCGCCTCGCTCGCGGGACACGACTGACCGCCTCGCACCGGCCCGGGCACGAAGCACGAGGCACGACGAGCCGCAGCGCCCCGGGCACGACGAAGGGCCCCGGTCCGTGAGGATCGGGGCCCTTCGTCGCGGTCGGCGTCAGACGACCGGGGAACGGCAGCCGGAGGCTGCCGGGAGGATCACTCCGCGCCGGCCTGCAGCTCGCCGGTCGGCGGGAGGTCGGACGTCGAGATGCCTGCGGGAGCGTTGAGCGCTGCCGTCGCGGCCACGCTCACCGGGCCACGCTCGTGGTCGTCCTTGGAGACGCCACGGAACGTGAACTCGCCCAGCAGGCCTTCGCCCTCGGCGTCGACCAGGACGATCTGACCGGCCTTGAGCTCGCCGAACAGGATCTTCTCGGACAGCACGTCCTCGATGTCGCGCTGGATGGCGCGACGCAGCGGACGAGCGCCGAGGACCGGGTCGTAGCCCTTCTCGGACAGCAGCTTCTTGGCCGCGTCCGTGAGCTCGATGCCCATGTCCTTGTCGCGCAGACGCTTGTCGAGCTTCGCGATCATGAGGTCGACGATCTGGACGATCTCGTTCTGCGAGAGCTGCGGGAAGACCACCACGTCGTCGACGCGGTTCAGGAACTCCGGGCGGAAGTGCTGCTTCAGCTCGTCGTTGACCTTGGCCTTCATGCGGTCGTAGCTCGTCACCAGGTCGCCGCCGGCGTTGAAGCCGGTCTGGAGGCCCTTGGCGATGTCCCGCGTACCGAGGTTCGTGGTCATGATGATGACGGTGTTCTTGAAGTCCACCACGCGGCCCTGCGAGTCGGTCAGGCGACCGTCCTCGAGGATCTGCAGCAGCGAGTTGAAGATGTCGGCGTGCGCCTTCTCCACCTCGTCGAACAGGACCACGGAGAACGGACGACGACGGACCTTCTCCGTCAGCTGGCCGCCCTCGTCGTAGCCGACGTAGCCGGGGGGCGAACCGAAGAGACGCGAGACCGTGTGCTTCTCCGAGAACTCCGACATGTCGAGCTGGATGAGCGCTTCCTCGTCCCCGAAGAGGAACTCGGCGAGCGCCTTGGCCAGCTCGGTCTTACCGACACCCGTGGGGCCGGCGAAGATGAACGAGCCACCGGGACGCTTGGGGTCCTTGAGGCCTGCACGCGTGCGGCGGATCGCCTGGGAGAGCGCCTTGATGGCCGTCTCCTGGCCGACGACGCGCTTGTGCAGCTCGTCCTCCATCTTCAGCAGGCGCGAGGACTCCTGCTCGGTGAGCTTGAGCACCGGGATGCCGGTCGACATGGCGAGCACCTCGGCGATCAGGTCCTCGTCCACCTCGGCGACCGTGTCCAGGTCTCCGGCCTTCCAGGCCTTCTCCTTGTCGGCGCGCTGCTGCGTGAGCTGCTTCTCGGTGTCGCGCAGGCGCGCGGCCTTCTCGAAGTCCTGCTCGTCGATCGCGGACTCCTTGTCGCGACGCGCCTCGGCGATGCGCTCGTCGAGCTCCTTGAGCTCCGGCGGCGCGGTCATGCGACGGATGCGCAGACGCGCACCGGCCTCGTCGACCAGGTCGATCGCCTTGTCCGGCAGGTACCGGTCATTGATGTAGCGGTCGGCGAGCGTCGCGGCGGCCACCAGTGCGGCGTCCGTGATGGACACGCGGTGGTGCGCCTCGTAGCGGTCGCGCAGACCCTTGAGGATCTCGATCGCGTGCGGCAGGCTCGGCTCCGAGACGAGGATCGGCTGGAAGCGACGCTCCAGGGCCGGGTCCTTCTCGATGTGCTTGCGGTACTCGTCGAGCGTGGTCGCACCGATGGTCTGGAGCTCCCCACGGGCCAGCATGGGCTTGAGGATGCTGGCTGCGTCGATCGCGCCCTCGGCCGCACCCGCACCGACGAGGGTGTGGATCTCGTCGATGAACAGGATGATGTCGCCGCGCGTGCGGATCTCCTTGAGGACCTTCTTCAGGCGCTCCTCGAAGTCACCGCGGTAGCGGGACCCGGCGACCAGGGCGCCCAGGTCCAGCGTGTAGAGCTGCTTGTCCTTCAGCGTCTCCGGGACGTCGCCGCGCACGATGTCCTGGGCGAGGCCCTCGACGACGGCGGTCTTGCCGACGCCCGGCTCACCGATCAGGACGGGGTTGTTCTTGGTGCGGCGCGACAGGACCTGCATGACGCGCTCGATCTCCGAGGTGCGTCCGATGACCGGGTCGAGCTTGCCCTCGCGTGCGGCCTGCGTGAGGTTGCGGCCGAACTGGTCGAGCACAGCCGAGCCGGAGGGCTGGCCTTCTGCGGGGCCGCCTGCGGCGACGGGCTCCTTGCCCTGGTACCCGGACAGCAGCTGGATGACCTGCTGGCGCACGCGGTTGAGGTCGGCACCCATCTTGGTGAGGACCTGGGCGGCGACGCCCTCTCCCTCACGGATGAGGCCGAGCAGGATGTGCTCGGTGCCGATGTAGTTGTGGCCGAGCTGAAGGGCCTCGCGGAGCGAGAGCTCCAGGACCTTCTTGGCGCGCGGCGTGAACGGGATGTGCCCGCTGGGGGCCTGCTGGCCCTCGCCGATGATCTCGGTGACCTGCGAGCGCACACCGTCGAGGGAGATGTTCAGGGACTCCAGCGCCTTGGCTGCGACTCCCTCTCCCTCGTGGATGAGGCCGAGCAGGATGTGCTCGGTGCCGATGTAGTTGTGGTTGAGCATCCGTGCCTCTTCTTGGGCAAGGACGACGACCCGACGGGCTCGGTCGGTAAATCTCTCGAACATGTGCTGCTCCTCACGAGCGGCGTACACCCGCACCGGTGGTGCTCAGGCCTGACCGCAACGACTCTATCCGGGACCAACGGGGCCGACCCCACGGATATGCCCTTGTTCGCCAGGGGCGTGAAGCGGGCGTCGCTCCGTGACCTTCGCCGGGTCCGGTGCGGGTCCCGCCAGGCTGTCCGTTGCGTCCACCGATGCCCGTCAGGCGAGGTCGGTCTGCCCGGAACGCGAGGTCAGGAGCCCGCAGCGGCCGACCCCGCGACCACGAGCGTGGCCGGCAGCGCGAGGGCGACCACGAGGAGGAGGACGCTCGCGGCGACCTCCCCCATCCCGAACTGCAACGGCTTGGCGTCGGTCCTCGGCACCCACACCGCACGCGCGGTCAGCCCCGCGAAGAGCACGACCGCGGGCCACCACGCCAGGCCGGCCGCGGCGAGCGCCACGGCTGCGACGACGCCGGCCACCACGTGGTAGACGGCCGACGCCACCAGGTAGGAGCGCTCGCCCCGTTCCCGGATGAGCGTCTTGACGTACAGGATCGTCCCCGCGAAGTAGGCCAGCACGAGCACGAACAGGGCCCACACCTGGGGCCAGCCGATCCCTGCGAGGCCCGTGACGCCGTCGGGCAGGGTCACGCCCGGCCACGGGCCCGGCGCGGGCCCCACCCCCGCCGCGAACGCGACCGGCAGCATGAGGCACGCCGCGAGGACCGTGGCCCCGTCGTTGAGCAGCGACCGCTCGCGCCGCCGGTACGAGCTCCACAGGCTGACCGCGACGAGCGGGAGGAAGAGCGGGACCCAGGCGAGGAGGTCGGGCCGCAGGAGCAGGACCGCGACGGCTGGGACGACCGTCGCGATCCCGTAGGCCCGCACGGGCGGCAGGTAGCGCGGCCGGAAGCGGGACTTCAGCCACAGGCCCGCCGCGAAGAACGCGAAGTAGCCCACGAACCACAGCACCGCGAGCGGGACGTGCACCCACGCCGGCCCTCCGAGGAAGACCCCGACCAGCAGCGGCACGGCAAGCATCGCCCACGCGCCGTGCTGGTCGGGCACCCAGCCGGGGCCGCGGCGTCGTCGACGCGTCGTGGTGCGCCGCTCAGGTCGCGTGCTCCCCTGGGTCATGCAAGGAGCGTGGCACGCGTCCCCGCGCGCAGGAAAGCCGTCCCGGGGGGCGGACCACACGTTCCGCCGACCGGACGGCAGTCACTCGACGTGCGGGAGAGCGCTGTCACCAGCATCGTTGACCCCAGGCCCCCTGAGCGCAGCCTCGGCCCCGGGGGACATGTCGGACGAGGGAGGACGATGCACAAGCCGGACGAACCAGCAGGAGCCCACGAGTCCTGGGAGCAGATCGTCGCCCGCTTCGCCCGCTTCGCCGGCGTCGTCGGAGAGATCACGGACCCGCTCACGTGGGGGCTGGACCTCGAGGAGGAGACCGTCACCGGGTCGGGCAGCGAGCACCGCGACCCCACCGAGGAGCGGTTCCTGCGCGCCTACGTGTCGTTCGTCGGGGAGGCGGTCGACGTCGAGACGCTCCGGGTCGGCACGGACGACGCGCAGCACGTCGAGGACATCGTGCGGGCCGCTCTCAGCGGGGCGCTCGCCGCGCCCCTGCACAGCGACGTCCCCGACGGCACCGAGGGCCCGACGGGGGCGGACTTCGCCGACGCCTACCAGGACTACCGGTCCGCGATGCGCGCGATCGTCGAGGAGGTCGACCTGGCTCCTCTCCAGCACACGGCCTTCGTGGTCGACGACGTCTCGCACCCCTGCGTCCGGGTCGCGGTCCGGGCCACGGTCGCCGTCTACGTGCCGCTCGCCGACCGGGCCGTGATCGTGTCCGGGCCGGCCGACCTCGTGGACCGCGTGGACATCTCCACCGCACCCATCCAGGGCCTCCTGCACGGTGACGGGGAGACCCGGTTCTGAGCCCTGCGCGTCCTGTGCCGGAGCTGACGGTGCCTCGTGACCAACCAGACACGCCCAGGCGTGACGTGGCTCGCCGGAACGGCCAAGATGGAGGTGCGGACGGTGCACAGGAGCACTGGACGGTCGTCGAGCGAGAGAGCAGGTGACGTCGATGAGTGACGTGGTCGTCGGTGTTGACGGGTCGGTCCGGTCCCAGGAAGCCCTCGACTGGGCCCTCGTCGAGGCGGCTTCCCGGGGAGTGCCCCTCACGGCGGTCCTCGCGTGGGAGCCGTCCTGGAAGGACGGTCCGCGCGCGTCGGAGCCCGCCGACTTCAGCCACCTGGCGGACCTCAAGCAGGACCAGGTCCTCACGCTGCTCGACGAGGCGCGGCACCGCACCGGCGTCGACGCCGTGACGCACGCGGAGCAGGTCCAGGGCTCGGCCGCGACCGCGCTCCTGGCGCGCGCGGAGCACTCGGAGATGCTCGTCGTCGGGAGCCGTGGGCTGGGGCGGCTGGGCCGGCTCGTCCTCGGGTCCGTGTCGTCGGCCGTGGTGCAGGGCGCGACCCGGGTGCCGGTCACGGTCGTGCGCTCCGCGGGGGACGGCGGCGAGGACGACGCCGCAGCGGCCCCCACCGGGGTCGACGAGCCGCCGCGGGTCGTCGTGGGCGTCGACGGCTCCCGCACCTCGGTCCATGCCCTGCGCCACGGGCTCGAGGTCGCCCGCCGCACGGGTGCGGTCCTGGACGCCGTGTTCTGCTGGCAGATCGTGACCCTGGCCCCGCTGCCCGACTCGTGGGGGTGGACGCCACCGGTCGACGACTACGAGAAGTTCGCGGCCGAGCAGCTCGACCGCGCCCTGGAGGCCGCGGGCGTGGACCTGCCCGAGGACCAGCTGCGTCGCAGCGTCGTGCACACCCACCCCTCCAAGGGGCTCATCGAGGCGGCCCGGGGCGCGGAACGGCTGGTCGTCGGCAACCGCGGGACGGGTGGTTTCGACCGGCTCCTGCTGGGCTCGGTGAGCCGTCAGGCCGTCGAGTACGCGACGTGCCCCGTGACCGTCGTCAGGCGCCCCGCCGACGCGTGAGCCCGGCGCGCCGGTCCGCCCCCGGGACGGGCGGACCGGCGCGTGTCAGGACCGGGGCCCCCTCCGGCGCCCCGCGGCCCGACGGCGTCGCTCACCCCGTGCCTTCGGCGTCGGGTCGAGGAGCGGCGCCCCCCCTGTCGGAGGCGACGGGCGGGTCGAGCGGGAGCGTCGGGTGGACGGGCACGACCGGGCTCGTCGTGAGGGGGCGCAGGACGACGGGGCGCACGACGGCGAGGCTCGCCACGGGCTGGTGAGGCGTCGCAGGCCGCTCAGGCCCCGGTGGCTGCGCCTGCCCCTGGGAGGCGCGCACCGCCGAGCGATCGCCTGCCTCCTCCCGATCCGCTGCGCCGTCGCCCTCGCCGGGGACGACCACGGACGGGAGCGCCGCGGGACCCGCCCCGTCGACTTCCGCCACGAGCCCCGGACCCGCGGCCGCCGCGACCTGGGACACCACGCCGGACCACCCCTGCCCGAGCTGCTCGGCGACGACGAGGTCGCTCGCCGACCACGGCTGGGTCGCCGCGACGGCGCTGGCCGACACGGTGACGGCCGCCGTGACGAGCGCGAGGATCGCCCCGCTCGAGAACCCCGTCGCCGCGAGCCCGCCGACGCCGACGGCCGCCGCCCCCGACCCGGCCCCCGGGGCGAGGGCCAGCCCGGACGCGAGCGCCGTCGTCGGGCCGACGAACGTCCCGACGGCAGCCACCGACCCCGCGCCGCCCAGCGCGGCAGAACCGTTGCCCAGGACGGCCGGGACCCCCAGCACCAGCGGGACGAGGAGGAGCCCCAGGCGCGACGCGACCTGGTCGACCTCCTCGACGAGGATCGAGCACGACAGGCAGCCCGTGAGGTGCTCCTCGAAGCGGTCCTCGTGCCGCGCGCTCAGGGCACCCCGGTTGTAGTCCCCCATCTGCTCGGCCGCCCAGCGGCACTCGACCGGGACCGCGGCCGCGTTGACGTGGGCCTGCAGCCACGAACGACGCAGCCCTTCCTTGGCGCGGTAGGTGAGCGCCGACACGGACCCCGCGCTCAGCCCCAGCAGGGGCGCGACCTCACGGGCGTCCATGCCCTCGACCTGCGTGTACCAGAGCACGGCCTGCCACCGCTCGGGCAGCGCCTTGAACGCCGTGACCGTGACCGAGCCCTCGACCACGACGTCCGCCATGTCCACGGGGTCCACGACCTCCGGCACCTGGTCGACGATGATCGGGTCCGGGGAGTGCGACCACGTGATCGCGACGCTGCGCACGGTCTGGTAGAGGTACGGGCGGAAGGGGCCCGTGGGCCCGTTGCCCGACCGGATCGCGTGCAGGATCCGCAGGAACGACTCCTGGACCAGGTCGTCCGGGTCGTACGATGACGTGACGCGCCGAGCAGCCCCGCGCCCCGCCCCGGAGTGACGGTTCCACAGCACCGCGTACGCGTCCTGCGAACCCTGACGGACGGCGTCGACGAGCTCCTCGTCGGCCATCGCCTCGAGATCGGTCTCGTTCGTCGTCGACATGGGTGTCCTTCCGCGGCACGCCCCGGACCTCAGGCGTGAGGTGCCTCTCAGGAGGAGAGACACTGCCTCGCGACCGGCATGACGCGAGCGCCCCGCATATCACCCGGACCGCGCCGCTCAGGCGGTGCGCACGTCCAGGCCCAGGGACTCGGCGACGACGAGGGCCTGCGCAGGGTCGACGACGGCCCCCTGCACGACGCTCGCGAGCGGGTCGAGGGACCTGAGGTCGCTGCCCCGCAGGTCCGCGCCCGTGAAGTCGGCCCGGTGCATCGAGGCGCCGGCCAGGTCCAGGTCCCGCAGCGTGGCCCCCTGGCAGCGAGCGCCCGTGAGGTCCGCCTCCCGGAACCTGGCGCCCGTCACCGAGGCTCCGCGAAGGTCCGCTCCCGACAGGCTCACGAACGACCAGTCGCCTCCCACGACCTCGAGGAGGCCGAAGCTGCACCCGGTGAACACCGATCCCACCGTCTTGCAGCGCGTGAACGTGGCGTCGAAGAACGAGCACCGCGAGAACGTGCAGTTCGTGAACGCCGAGTCGGTGTGGGTCGACGCGTTGAAGCGCACGTTGCTGAACGTGCACCCGACGAACGTCGCGCCCGTCGTGGTGATCTCCGACAGGTCGCAGTCCGTGAGCTCGACGCGCTCGAACGTCTCCCGGTCGACGTCCCGGCCGTACCAGTCCTCGCGGTCGACCGACGAACCAGTGGGCGGGGTGGGGGTTCCGTGCGTGCGATCGACCATGGTGGGGACGGTAGCGGGAGGTACCGACGCGGCGGTCCCCGCGACTACCTCCGTCCGAGCCCCCGGCGGACCGCGTAGATGACGAAGCCCGCCCCGGCGAGGCCGACGAGCCACCCCCCGGTGCCGAGCACGGGACCGCTGGTGCAGAAGGACGCACCGGGCGTGAGGGAGTCGACGCACCGGCCGGACTGCACGCTCACCGCGAGGAAGGACACGACCGCGGCGACCACGGCGAGGAGCAACCAGCCCCAGCGCAGGCGGCGTGGTGCGTCGTCGGGCGCGTCGGGCTCAGCGGGCATGGTCCGAGGGTAGCCGTGCCCCGGACGCCGCAGCACCGGCCCGGCCGGGTTCAGCGGGCGCGCGGCGGGACCTGCACCCGGTCGAGGTCCTCGGCGACCGTGAGCTCGCCGTCGAACACCGTCCGGGCCTCGGCCCAGAACTCGGCCGGGTCCTGGTAGCGCTGCGAGAAGTGCGTCAGGACGAGCGACCTCACCCCGCACGCGGCCGCGACCGTGGCCGCCTGGAGTGCGGTCAGGTGACCGAAGGCCTGGGCCAGGTCGCGGTCCCGGTCGAGGAAGGTCGACTCGATCACGAGCAGGTCGACACCGCGGGCGAGGGAGAACACCGCGTCGCACAGGCGCGTGTCCATGACGAACGCGAACGACTGGCCGGGCCGCGCGACGCTCACGTCCTCGACCCGGACGGTCCGCCCCTCCCCCGTCACCACGACCCCGTCCCGCTGGAGCGCGCCGACCGCCGGCCCCTGGACCCCGGCGTCGGCGAGCAGCTCCGGGACCATGCGTCGCCCCGCGGGCTCGTCGAGCCGGTAGCCGAACGCCTCGACGCCGTGGTCGAGCCGCTCGGCCCGCAGCGTGAAGCCCGGGTCGGGGCGCACGGGCGGGACGACGCCGTCGGCCGACAAGGGCTGGAGCACCAGGTCCGCGCGGTGGTGGTAGGACGTCGCGTCGAGCAGGTGCTCGACCCACGTGGCGCCCGACGCCGGGAACGACACGGGGATCGTGTGCGGCACGCCATCCAGGCTGATCCGCTGCACGACGCCGGCCAGCCCGAGGCTGTGGTCGCCGTGCAGGTGCGTGATCGCGATCCGCGTCAGGTCCGTCGCGGACACGCCCGCCCGCAGCATCTGCCGCTGCGTGCCCTCGCCCGGGTCGAGCAGGACCGCCTCGTCGTCCCAGAACAGGACGTAGCCGTTGTGGTTCCGGGTGCGGGTGGGCACCTGGCTGGCGGTGCCGAGGACGGCGAGCTCGCGGCGGGACATGAGCGCACGGTAGCCGCCGGGCGTCGCCTCGGCACAGGATGACGGCGCGGCCCACGCCGCAGCGACGGACCGCGCGCTACCTGTCGCGGTCGCCGCGCTCCCCCGGCGCCCCGCGGAACGCGAAGATCAGCACCCGGATGCTGAGGACCGCCCCGATGAACAGCATCGTGGCCCCGAAGACCGAGTACCAGCTCAGGTCGTTCGTGAGCTGGGGTCCGTTGTCGGCGACCAGGAGGAACACCCCGCCGACGACGCTCGCCGCCGCGATGACGGTCGAGATGACCTGCTGCACGAGGCTCGTCACGAAGGTCCGGTCGCCCGCGTCGGCGAAGACGCGGACGTTGACGGTGAACTTCCCCGCCTCGAGGTCCGACGTGATCTTGTTGAGCCGCCGGGGCAGCCGCTCGATCGAGGGCGCGAAGGCCAGGAGCTGCGCGCCCGCCTTGGCCCGGATCTTGCGCAGGCTCACCATGTTGCGCAGCAGCTCCTCGCCCTCGTCGCGCGCCGAGGACACCAGCTCGAACGACGGGGAGAGCAGGTGCAGTGTCCCGTCGAGCGCCGCGATCGTGCGGAAGGCCGCCGCGACCTGCGACGGCACGCCCATGCCCGCGTCGTTCACGAGCCGGAACATGGCTGCGAAGAGCGATCCGCTGTTCGCGGTCGCTCCCCCGCGGAAGCGGAGGATGAGGCGTCCCACCTCACGCTCGAACCGGCGCTCGTCGAAGCTGTCGGGCTGGTCGAGCAGCTCGACCAGGGCGTCGGTCGCGGCGATCGAGTCGTCGGCCTCGACCGCGAGCAGCAGGGCCGCGAGCGCGACCCGCTCGGCCTCGTCGAGGCGCCCCACGGAGCCGAAGTCGAGGAGCCCCAGCGAGCCGTCGTCGCGCAGGAGCACGTTGCCGGGGTGCAGGTCGGCGTGGAAGACGCCCGTCACCACGATCTGGTCGAGCGTGACGCGCAGCAGGCGGGCCGCGATGTCGTGGCGCGTACCGTCGTCGAACGTCGCGAGCAGGTCGCCCGCCTCGCCCACGGCCGTCCCGTCGAGCCTGTCCATGACGAGGAGCGTCGCGCTCGACAGCTCGGGGTGCACGCGCGGGATCTCGACCAGGGGCACGTTGGCGTCGGGGTCGTCGTCGTGGTGCGCGCCGGGCATCGCGTGGCGGTGCGAGCGCCGGATCGTCGCGAGCGCGCCCTGCACGTTGAGCGTGTTCTCGAGCTCGATCGTGTAGTCGAGCTCCTCGCGCAGCGACGCCGCGAAGCCCTCCGCGAGGTCGAGGATGCCGAGCGACGGACCCCACGACGTGTCGCGCTGGAGGCGGCGGGCGATGCGCAGCACGATCCGCAGGTCACCGAGGACCTGGTGGCGGGCCCCGGGGCGCTGGACCTTGACCACGACCTCCCGCCCGTCGAGCAGGGTCGCGCAGTGCACCTGCCCGACCGACGCCGACGCGATGGGGTCCGGGTCGAAGTGCGCGAACACCGTGTCGACCGGGGCCCCGATCGATCCCGATACCACGCCCTCGACCTGCGACCACGGCACGGGCGGCGCCTGGCTCTGGAGCCGGGACAGCTCCTCGACGTACACCGCGGGCAGCAGGTCGGACCGCGTCGAGAGCATCTGGCCCAGCTTCACGAACGTGACGCCCGCGTCGCTCAGCGCCGCGCGCAGCTCGCGCGCCACGGCCCGCTCCTCGGACTCGGTGGTCCGCTGGTGGCTGCGACGACGCGCACCACGGCCGAAGAACCCGCCCAGCCCGTGCCGCAGCATGATCCCCATGATCTGCAGGTAGCGGAACAGGTCCTTGGACCCGCGGCGGAGCTCGACGACGGCGCGCCACGGCGTGGGGATGCTGCCCGTGGGGACCAGGAGCTCCAGGACGAGCAGCAGCCCGAGCCCGATCACGAACGACCACGCCCACGCGAGGACCACGATCACCAGCACGACGCCCGGGTGGACGGTGAGGGTGCCGTCCTCCTGCAGCACCCCGAGCTGCTGGAAGCCCTCCGTCAGGCCCCAGGACCCGAGCGAGACGACGAGGACCGTCATGAGGATCGACCGGATCCACCCGACCGGCACCCCCAGCACCCTGCGAGCGGTCGCCGCGAGCAGGAGCACCATGACGCCCGTGGCGAGCGCGCCGAACAGCGCCGTCCCGATCGAGGAGAGGATCTGCATGGCCCCTACTCTCCCGCGCGAGGGAGGTGAGTGCAGGAGGAACTGTCGTCGTGGACCGCGCGGGCAGCGGTCAGGCCGTGAGCGAGCTCGTCGAGGCGCCGTGGCGCCTGCCCGCTGCTGCCGCACGCAGCGCGGCCCAGACGAGCAGCGCAGCGCTCAGCACGATCCCGGGCAGGTTGGAGGCCTGCCAGCCAAGTGTCTGGAACACGACGGCCGCGCCGAGCGACGCGAGGACGGAGGCCGAGCCGGTGACTCCTTCGGCGAGAGCCTGCAGCCTGCTCCCGGCACCGCGCTCGTAGCAGCGCAGCAGGAACGCGGAGCCCGCGAGAAAGAGCAGGTTCCAGCCGATTCCCACGAGCGTGAGCGTGAGGATCATCGGCAGCGCGCCGTCGCCGGTCGCGCCGAGGACGGCGCCGGCGAGCATCACGGTCGCGCCGACCATGGTGGCGGTCGACGGCCCCCAGCGGCGCAGGAGCTCACCGCTGAAGACGGCCGGCGCGAACATCCCCACGAGGTGCCACTGGATCATCGCGGTCGACGTCGTCTCGGAGTGCCCGGCATGGGTGCTCGCCAGCGGGCCGATCGCCATCACGAGCGTCATCAGCGCGGCCGCGACGGGCAGGATGACGAGCGCCGCCACGAAGTCCGGGTTCTTCAGGGCGGTCGCGATGCCGAGGGGGCGCACGGGCGAGGCGGCAGGCCGGTCGTCGGAGGCCGCAGCCGCGGCCGCCGTGGGCTCGCGCGAGATGCTGAGAGCCAGGGGGATCGCGGTGGCACCGATGGTCGCGACCAGGAGGTACGAACCCACGAACTGGGTCTCGAAGGCGTGCGACGCCGCGAGGGCCGTGAACGGCCCGGCGAAGGCGGCGACGAGCCCGCCGTACATCACGGTCGAGAGGGCGCGTTCCTGCTTGCCGTCCGGAGACAGGTCGGCGGCGAGGAAGCGCACGTACCCGCCGGTCGCCGTGTACGCGCCGACGAGTGCGGTTCCCACGCACAGCAGCAGGAACGAGTCCTGCAGGACGGCCAGCGCCGAGAGCAACCCGCCGACCACAGCGAGCCCGGCCCCGGCCGCCATGACCCGGCGGTAGCCCCAGCGGGCCACGAGCAGCCCGGTGAGGACGGCCGCGAGGAGTCCGGCCGCGACCATGAGGGTGAGCGGGAGGGTCGCGAGCAGCGGGGACGGCGCCAGGGCGAGGCCGGCCAGTGCGGTGAGGGTGAGATCCACGCTGAGCACGCCGTAGAAGAGGGCTTGCATGCTCACGAGCCGGGCGATGTCGGCCCGGTGGTGCCGCTCTGTCGAGCGGTTCTCGGTGGCGGTGGCGAGCGGGGTTGCGGACACGGTTCTCCTTGTGGTGAGCGGGTGGTTCTCACTCTCGTGTGCGGCATCCGCCGAGGCCAGTGGCTGAAATGCCACCTTTCGATAGGATCTGGCCATGAGTCCCCACCGGGTCGTGGTCCTGCTGCTCGACGAGGTGCTGCCGCTCGACCTGGGCATCCCCCTGCAGGTGTTCGGGCGCGAGGAGCTGCCGCACTACTCGGTGCGCACGGCGTCGCTCGGCGGGCACCCCGTGGACATGCTGGGCGGCACGAGCGTGACACCCAGCGCCGGCCTCGAAGCGCTGGAGGGTGCCGACACGGTGATCGTGCCCGGCTCCGCTCACGCCGACAGCCCGCTGGCTGCAGAAGTGCTCGGGGCGCTGCGCTCGGCGCACGCGCGCGGGGCGCGCATGGTGTCGATCTGCTCGGGCGCCTTCGCTCTGGCGCAAGCGGGCGTGCTCGACGGGCGCAGGGCGACGACGCACTGGCAGAGCTGTGCGCAGCTCGCGGCACAGCATCCGTCGGTCGACGTCGACCCGGACGTGCTCTACGTCGACGAAGGCAGCGTGCTCACCTCGGCGGGCGTCGCCGCAGGAATCGACCTGTGCCTGCACATCGTGCGTCGCGACCTGGGCGCGAGCGTGGCCAACCGGGTGGCACGAAGCCTCGTCGCCGCTCCGCGCCGAGAAGGCGGACAGGCGCAGTTCATCGAGCGCCCGACGGCGCCCACCGGCACCGACCCCCTGGCCCGCACGCGGGAATGGATGCTGAGCTCGCTCGCCGAGCCCCTCACGGTGTCAGCCATGGCGGCGACGGCCCGCACCTCGGTGCGCAGCTTCTCGCGCAACTTCGCCAGCCAGACAGGCCAGACGCCGTTGCGGTGGCTGCACGCGCAGCGCATCGAGCTCGCGCGCGAGATGTTGGAGACGAGCGACCTGAGCATCGACGAGATCGCCGAGCGCAGCGGTCTGGGCAGCCCCGCGAACTTTCGCACCCACTTCAAGAGGGCGACCAGCCTCTCGCCGCAGCGCTACCGCCTGGCGTTCACCGAGCGGTCGGAGACCCCGGCCTGAGGGCGGGGCGGCCCTGCCGGGCCACCGGTGCGGGACGTCCGTTCTTCCGGGACGAGGCACGGACGCCGAAGCGTGCGAACTCCGGGCAGCTACGCCGTCTCGCCGTCGGCCCGGCGCCTGCCGGGCGTGGAGCGTTCGAGCGCGGCCCGGTAGACCCGCAGGCGTTCGACCTGCAGGTCGGAGAACAGGGGCGCGTCGACGTCCTCGACGGGCTGGGTCCGGAGGAAGTCCAGGATCTCGGTCTCGGTCTCGTCGATCTCGGCGAGGCGTTCGCGGTCGGCGTCGGAGAGGAGCTGCCAGACGTCGACGAAGGTGGGCGCTTGCATCACCCCATGCTCTGTCACGGACCTGTGGAGCGCGCGCCGACAGGCCGACGCGTGACGCCCTTCACACGATCTCCCAGGATCGGCGGACCGTGCGAAATGACCTGGAGGCCGCTCGCCGGAGTCGTTACGGTCGCCGCATGACGACCCCTCACCTCCCCCTCGCCGGCCGCACGGCCCTCGTGACCGGGGTCTCCCGGCGCAAGGGCATCGGGTACGCCGTCGCCCGGGAGCTCGCGCTCCAGGGCGCCAGCGTCTTCACCCACCACTTCGCACCGCACGACGCCGACCTGTCCTGGGGCGGCGACGACCTCGGCGCGGTCGCCGACGGCGTCCGGGCGGCGCTGCGCGGCGACGCCGTGTCGGGCTCGGCCCACGCCGACCTGCGCGACCCCGCCCAGGTCGACGGGCTGTTCGACGCCGCCCGCACGCTCACGGGCTCGGTCGACGTGCTCGTGTGCAACCACGCCCGCAGCGGGGGCGACGGCTCGATCCTCGACATGAGCGCCGAGACGCTCGACGCGTTCTGGGAGGCGAACACCCGGTCGACCCTCCTGCTGACGCGGCGGTTCGCGCTCCAGCGCACCACGACCCCCGGCGGCCCCTCGGCCCGGCCGGGCGAACGCGCGAGCCGCCAGGGGCCCGCCGACCCGGCGACGGCGCCCAAGGTCTTCTGGATGACGTCGGGCCAGCAGGACGGCCCGATGCGCGGCGAGGTCGCCTACGCCACCTCGAAGGCCGCGCTCGCCGGCGTCACCGCGACGGTCGCGGCCGAGCTGCTCGACCGGGGGATCGTGCTCAACACGATCAACCCCGGCCCGGTCAACACCGGGTACCTGGACCCCGGGTCGACCGACCGCCCCCTCGCCGAGCTCGACGCGCTGCGCGACGCGACCCCGTTCGGGCGCTGGGGCGAACCGACCGACCCTGCCCGGCTCATCGCGTGGCTCGCCGGCCCGGCAGGGTCGTGGGTCGTGGGCCAGGTCCTCACGACCGACGGCGGGTTCAGGCTCCAGTAGCCCGCGGCCGGACGCGCCCGTCCACCGCGTCTCGTCCACCGCGCCGCGGGCGGCCCGCGCACCACCAGGGTGCGCCGACCGCCCGCGGTGCGCGACGGCGTCGGGCAGACGTGCGCACCGGGCGAACCGGACGCCCTGCGGCCATGATGGAAGCCCCGCCACCACCCGAACGGACGCCCCCATGACGAACCTCGACCTGCTCACCGACGCCCACCTGACCCGCGCCCGCGACGGCGACAACGGCCGCAGCGCGGAGGTCGTGCTGCACGACGGCGTCCTGCGCCAGACGATCATCGCGATCCTCGCGGGCGTCGAGCTGGGCGAGCACAACTCGCCCCCGGCCGCGAGCATCCAGGTGCTGCGCGGTCGCGTGCGGGTCACGGCGCTCGAGGGCGACGAGGAGGTCGGGCCCGGCGAGCTGCGCGTCCTCACGCACGAGCGGCACGCCGTCACCGCCCTGGAGGACTCGGCGTTCCTCCTGACGACGGTGACGAGCGTGCCTGCGGCGCGGTGACAACCGTGCCTGCGGCGCGGTGACGAGCGCCGGCTAGCTGTACCCGGCCAGGAGGTTGGTGTCAGTTCCGGTTGTTGAAGGGAGGACCTCCGGGCTTAGTGGAGATGTCGAAGTCTTCACAACCCGGAGGTCC
>NZ_JAMXIO010000048.1:0-24220 GCF_059651515.1 Oerskovia sp. 140933 | reverse complement strand
GGGCGTCCCCCGACCGTGACCCGGACGTTACCTGGGTGTGACGGAGAACTCACGAACCAGGGGTAGGATGCCGAGCAACGATGACGTCGGGCCACCGAGTCCCCGGGCGACCGGAGACGAAGAGGTTCGGCTTCTTCTGTGTCACAGCAGACACGCACCACGTGAAAGCGCGGCACGTCACTACACAACGGATCGTCCGGCACGTACCTGCCGGTGGAGGGATGTACCCATCATGGCTACGGTCACTTTCGACCACGCAACGCGGCTCTACCCGGGGACCGAGCGCCCTGCGGTGGACCAGCTCAACCTGCACATCGAGGACGGCGAGTTCCTCGTCCTCGTCGGGCCCTCGGGTTGTGGCAAGTCGACGTCGCTCCGCATGCTCGCGGGCCTCGAGGACGTCAACGGCGGGCACATCTTCATCGGTGACCGCGACGTCACCGACGTGCAGCCCAAGGACCGCGACATCGCGATGGTGTTCCAGAACTACGCGCTGTACCCCCACATGTCCGTCGCGGACAACATGGGCTTCGCGCTCAAGATCGCCGGCACGCCCAAGGCGGACATCCGCCAGCGCGTCGAGGAGGCCGCGAAGATCCTCGACCTCACCGAGTACCTGGACCGCAAGCCCAAGGCGCTCTCCGGTGGTCAGCGTCAGCGTGTCGCCATGGGCCGCGCGATCGTGCGCCAGCCCCAGGTGTTCCTCATGGACGAGCCGCTGTCGAACCTCGACGCCAAGCTCCGCGTCCAGACCCGTACGCAGATCGCGTCGCTCCAGCGCCGCCTCGGCGTCACGACCGTCTACGTCACGCACGACCAGACCGAGGCCCTCACCATGGGTGACCGCATCGCGGTCCTCAAGGACGGTCTCCTGCAGCAGGTCGGCACGCCGCGCGACATGTACGACACCCCGGCCAACGTCTTCGTCGCCGGCTTCATCGGCTCCCCCGCGATGAACCTCGGCACGTTCGCCGTCAACAACGGCCTCGCCGAGGTCGGCCCCGCCCGCATCCCGCTCGAGCGCGAGGTCGCGGCCAAGATCACCGAGGCCGACAAGGGCAAGATCACGCTCGGCTTCCGCCCCGAGGCCCTCGAGGTCACCTCGCAGGCGAACGAGAGCGCGTTCCCCGTCGAGGTCAACATCGTCGAGGAGCTCGGCTCCGACGCGTTCGTCTACGGCACCCTCAAGGGCGACCTGGCCGCCAACGCGGACATCCACTC
The DNA here is from genome assembly GCF_059651515.1 of Oerskovia sp. 140933. Taxonomy (NCBI): domain Bacteria; kingdom Bacillati; phylum Actinomycetota; class Actinomycetes; order Micrococcales; family Cellulomonadaceae; genus Oerskovia; species Oerskovia sp. 140933. Next base: position 22,999 of record NZ_JAMXIO010000048.1, on the reverse strand, counting down.
GGGTGCCGGTGACAACCAGATCATCGTCCGCGTCGACCCGCGCAACGTGCCCGCCAAGGGCGAGCGCATCTACGTGGCGATCCGCCCGGGCAACACGCACGTCTTCTCGACCGCGACGGGCCTGCGTCTCAGCTGACCCACAGCGACTCGGGGCGGGCTCGGCGACAGCCGGGTCCGCCCCTTTCGCATATCCTTCCGGGTGGTGCGGAACGTCCGCGACCACCCCACCCCCGCATGCGACCGGCCACCGCGGAGAAAGGACCTGTCATGGTGCAGAACCTGCAGATCACCGCGTCAGCCCCCGACCCAGCACTGCTCGACCTCCCCTGGGACGTCCCCCTCGAGGAGTGGCCGGACAGCGTCCTCGCAGCCCTCCCCCGTGGTATCTCGCGGCACATCGTGCGCTTCGTCCGCCTCTCGGGCCGCGTGATCGCGATCAAGGAGATCGGCGAGTCCGTCGCGTACCGCGAGTACGAGCTGCTGCGCCAGCTCAGCCGCCTCGACGTCCCCAGCGTCGTCCCCGTGGGGGTGATCACGGGTCGGTCGGACGCGAACGGCGAACGCCTCGAGGCCGTGCTCATCACCGAGCACCTGCAGTTCTCGCTGCCGTACCGCGCCCTGTTCAGCCAGGCGCTGCAGCCCGACACCGCGACGCGGCTCATCGACGCCCTCGCGGTCCTCCTCGTGCGCCTGCACCTGGTCGGCTTCTACTGGGGCGACGTGTCGCTGTCCAACACGCTCTTCCGCCGCGACGCCGAGACCTTCGCCGCGTACCTCGTCGACGCCGAGACCGGTGACCTCCACCGCGAGCTCAGCCCGGGGCAGCGCAGCTACGACGTGGACCTGGCCCGCACCAACATCATCGGCGAGCTCATGGACCTGGCGGCGGGCGAGCTCCTCGACGAGGACATCGACGAGATCCTCGTGGGCGACGCGCTCGTCGCGCGGTACAACGAGCTCTGGGACGCCCTGACGAACGCCGAGACGTTCGCCTCCGACGAGCGCTGGCGGGTCGCCGCCCGCATCGAGCGGCTCAACAACCTGGGCTTCGACGTGGGCGAGCTCGCCATCACGACGGACATCGACGGCACCACGGTCCAGATCCAGCCCAAGGTCGTCGACGCGGGCCACCACTCCCGCCGGCTCCTGCGGCTCACCGGGCTCGACGTCCAGGAGAACCAGGCCCGACGCCTCCTCAACGACCTCGACTCCTACCGGGCCGCCGCCGAGCGTCAGAACGACGACGAGGAGTTCGTCGCGCACGACTGGCTCAGCGGCGTGTTCGAGCCGACCATCCAGGCCGTGCCGCGCGACCTGCGGCGCAAGCTCCAGCCTGCTCAGCTCTTCCACGAGATCCTCGACCACCGCTGGTTCATCTCGGAGAAGGCCGGGCGGGACATCCCCATGCCCGAGGCCACGGCGTCCTACGTCGAGAACGTGCTGCGGCACCGACCCGACGAGAAGGCGATCCTGGGTCTCGCGCCGGGCGAGGTCGACCAGCAGGAGTGATCCTGTCGGGGGCGGGCTTGCGCCCCTCGCCCGGCCGCCTCGGGCAGCCGCAGGCCGCCTCAGGCCGCCTCAGGCAGCCCCAGGCCGCCTCGGGCAGCCCCCGGCCGCCTCAGGCAGCCCCCGGCCGCCTCAGGCCGGCCCTGACGGGGTCGACGACGTCGGCCCCCTCGGGGGCGTCGGGGCCGTCCCGCGTGCGGCCACGAGGTCCTTGCGGCGATACCGCTCCCCCACGACCGCGACCCCCAGCGCGACCACCCCCGGCGCCACGACCGCCACGCCGAGCCCTGCGCGCAGGACGAGGGCCCCGACGGCCGCCCCGCTCACGAGCGCGACGACCGCCGACACCCGTCGGACCCATGCCGAGCGGCCGCGCCCTCCCTGGAAGGTGTCGGCCGCCAGGCCGGTCAGCGTCGACGTGATCACGGTCGTCGTCAGGTCCTTGACCGACAGGTGGCGCGCCGTGGCCCCCTGCATCCCCATCGACACCCCCAGCACGGTCACGATCACGACCTGGTGCCACCCCGTGGGGGCACCGACCAGGTGCGCGACGGTCGCCGCCACGAGCACCCCGAGGCCGACCACCGCGAACAGGACCGTCGTGGCCCGGTCCCATCCCGCCGGGTGGTTCCTGAGCACGTACCCGGCGACCGCGGCCCCTGCGACGAACGCCACGAGCGCGACGAGGGGACCTGTCGTCGGGATGTCGCGGCCCCCGGCCAGCCCCATCCCGAGGATGAGCGCGTTGCCCGTCTGGTTGGCCGTGAACACCTTGTCGAGCCCGAGGTAGGTGATGCCGTCGACGATGCCCGTCGCGAAGGTCAGGACGACGAGCAGCACCCGGTGGTGCCGGTGCACGGGCCCGTCGTCCATCCAGTGAGCATCCCCCGGGTCGGTGCACCGCGCACGCGCACGCGGCCCGCCCCCGGGGCCGCGCACGTCGTGCAGGCCTCCTCCTGCCCGCGGCGGGCCCTCCGGTCCGGTGACGGTCGCCCGGGCCCGTCCAGGGGCGCCCAGCGGCCCTCCTCGGGCCACGGGGGCCCCGGTAGGCAGCAGGGCGCCCGGCCGGGCCACGGGGAGGTGGTCCGGCCGGGCGCCCTGGGGCGACGGTGGCGGGTCTCAGTCCTCCGCGGCGCGCAGGCGCGCGACCTCGTAGAGCGAGATGCCCGCCGCCACGCCGGCGTTGAGCGACTCGACGTCGGACAGGATCGGGATCGAGGCGACGACGTCGCACGTCTCGCGCACGAGGCGCGAGAGGCCCTTGCCCTCGGAGCCGACGACGAGCACGAGCGGGTCCTTGCCGAACGCGAGCTCGCCCACGGCGACCGGGCCACCGCCGTCGAGCCCCACGACGAAGCAGCCCGCCGCCTTGTACTCGGTGAGCGTGCGCACGAGATTGGTCGCACGGGCCACGGGCACGCGGGCCGCGGCGCCCGCGGAGACCTTCCAGGCGGAGGCCGTCACACCGGCTGCGCGGCGCTCGGGCACCAGGACGCCGTGCGCCCCGAACGCACCCGCGGAACGCAGCACGGCGCCGAGGTTGCGCGGGTCCGTCACGCCGTCGAGAGCCACGATGAGCGGCGGCTCGCCGGCCTCGTGCGCGCGGTCGAGGAGGTCCTCGGGGTCGGCGTAGTCGTAAGGCGGGACCTGGATCGCGACGCCCTGGTGGACCGAGCCGTCGGTCATGCGGTCGAGCTCGGCCTTGGTGACCTCGAGGAGGTTGTACCCGCGGCCCGAGGCGATGTTGAGGATCTCCTTGGTGCGGTCGTCGGCCTCGAGGCGCGTCGCGATGTACACCGCGGAGACGGGGATGTTGGCGCGCAGGGCCTCGAGCACGGCGTTGCGGCCGTTGACGACCTCGTTCGCGCTGCTGGACCGCGTCGTGCGCGAGGGCGTGCGGCCGCTCGGCCGTCCGCCGCGTGCGGCGCTCTTGGCGTCGTGCGCGCGCGGGCCGCTCGAGGTGGCGTCGCGGCGCTCGGCGGCGACCTTCGCCTTGTGGGCCTTGTGGTAGGTGCGGTCCTCGGCCTTGGGCGTCGGGCCGCGACCTTCGAGGGCGCGGCGGTTCTTGCCGCCGGTGCCGGCGACGGCGCCCTTCTTGTTGCTGCTGCGGGTCGCGCCGCGTCGTTGTGAGTTTCCAGCCATGGGTCTGCCCCGTCGGTCGATGTGTGCGAGTGAAGTTGTGGGTGGGCGGTCGGCCCCCGGGCGTCGCTGGGACGGCGCCCCGTGGGGCGTCAGGTGCCCTGGCGTGCAGCGAGGGACCAGCGGGCCCCGTCGCTGGAGTCCTCGACGACGACCCCGGCGGCCGCGAGGCGGTCCCGGATCGCGTCGGAGGTGGCGAAGTCGCGCTCCGCCCGTGCTTGCGCGCGGGCGTCGAGCTCGGCCGTGACGACGGCGTCGAGCGCGTGGCGGTACCGGGTGTCCCCGGCGTCGGCCCACTGCTCTCCTGCGGGGTCGAGCCCCAGGACGTCGAGCATGGCCCGGAGCGCGACGAGGTGGTGCCGGGCCACGGCGTCGGCGGCCGGCGAGCGGTCGGCGAGCGCGGAGTTCCCGGCGCGCAGGTGCTCGTGCACGGTCGCGAGCGCCGCGGGCACGTTGAGGTCGTCGTCCATCGCGGCCACGAAGGCCGCCGGGAGCTCGGCCTGGCGCACGTCGGCGACGTCGATCTCGCCGATGCGCTCGCTCGCGCGCTGCACGAACCCGCTGAGGCGTTCCCACGTGGCCTCGGCCTCGGCCACGGTGTCCGGCGTCCACTCGAGCATCGAGCGGTAGTGGACGGCCGCGAGCGCGTAGCGCAGGACGGCAGGGCTCGTGGTGCGCAGGACCTCGCGGACGAGGAGCCCGTTGCCGAGCGACTTGCTCATCTTGGCGCCGCCCTGGGTGACCCACGCGGAGTGCAGCCAGTACTGGGCGAACCCGTCACCTGCTGCACGGGACTGGGCCTGCTCGTTCTCGTGGTGCGGGAAGCGCAGGTCGAGGCCGCCGCCGTGGATGTCGAACGTGCTGCCGAGGTAGCGGTGGGCCATGGCCGAGCACTCGAGGTGCCAGCCGGGCCGTCCGCGGCCGAACGGGGTGTCCCACGAGGCCGTGGCGGGCTCGCCGGGCTTGGGGGCCTTCCAGAGCGCGAAGTCGCGGGGGTCGCGCTTGAGGGACTCCTCGGCCGAGTCCGCCGGGGCGGGGGTGAGGTCCTCGAGCCGCTGGTTGGTGAGCGAGCCGTAGTCGGGCCACGAGCGGACGTCGAACCAGACGTCGCCGGGGCCGGTCGTGTAGGCGTGGCCCGAGTCGACGAGCCGCTGCATGAGCTCGACCATGTCGGTCACGTGCCCCGTGGCGCGGGGCTCGTAGGTGGGCGGGGTGACGCCCAGCGCGTCGTAGGCCGCGGTGAACTCGCGCTCGTAGGTCGCGGCCCACGCCCACCAGGGCTCGCCCGCGTCGGCGGACTTGGCGAGGATCTTGTCGTCGATGTCCGTGACGTTGCGGATGAGGGTCACACGTGAGCCCGTGCGACGCAGCCAGCGCACCAGCACGTCGAACGCGACGGCCGAGCGCATGTGCCCGATGTGCGGCGCCGACTGGACCGTCGCGCCACACAGGTAGATGCCGACCTCACCCTGGTTCTGGGGGGTGAAGGCGCGCACGTCCCGCGTCGCGGTGTCGAACAGTCGAAGGCTCACGCCCGCAAGGTTACCGGGGCGCACCCCTCCCGGCAGAACCCGCCCTCCCGGGGCGGCGTACCGGTGTGCGTCGCCGCCCGCCGGAGCGGGCCGCACGGGCCGGGGTGGACGGTGTCAGCCGCGCCAGTGGACCCTGGTGGGGCGCACGCGCACGACGACGCGGCGGTTGTCGGTGCCGTCGTCGCCCGTGTAGCGCTCGGCGCCCGTGTACTTCTGGGCGAGCGCGTGGATGAGCGACGCCGAGAGGTCCTCCTCGATCGCGGCCTCGCCGCGCACCTCGAGGTACTGGTAGGGCGCGTCGCGCGGGTAGACGAGCACGCTCAGGCGCGGGTCGCGCTGGAGGTTGTCGGTCTTGCGACGGCCGTGGATGGTCGAGAAGAGGACGTCGTCGCCGTCGCGCGCGACCCACACGACCGAGGTCTGCGGGCTCCCGTCGGCCTCGATCGTGGCCACGGTCGCGAACTCGGGGGCGTCGAGGAGCGCCTTGGCGGCGTCGGGGAGGCTCGTCATGTCGTGCTCAATCGCGCGGGTCGCGCGCCTATTCCCGGATCGTCCGACTTCTCAGCACCTGGACACGCGCCGCGCCCGACGGCGCCGCTCACCCGAAGTTCTTGCCCTCGCCCCGGTAGGTGGGGACCTCCTCGACGACCTGGTCGCCGCGCACGAGGTGCACGCGGTCGAACCGTTCCATGAGCTCGCCGGCCTTGGCGTGCCGGAACCAGACGCGGTCGCCCACGGCGAGCCTGCGCTCGGCCCCGCGTGTCGCGCGCAGGGGCGTCTGGACCTCGCCCACGCCCTCGGACGGGGTGAGCCGCCAGCCCGGCTCGACGACGCGTGGCACGCGCAGCGCGCCCGCGGGCCCCGAGGCCACGTAGCCGCCCGCGAACGCGGTCGCGTAGCCGGGGGCGGGCACGCGCACGACGTCCAGGCCGAAGAACGCGGCGGGGTGCGGGGCGAACGACCGGTACGCGTCGAAGAGCCCGGGCGTGTAGAGCCCCGAGCCGGACGTCACCTCGGTCACGACCGGGTCCGACGCCGACGTCTCGAGGGACCCGGTGCCGCCCGAGTTCACGAGCTCCACGTCGTGCCCGACGGCGTCGCTCACCGCGGCGAGCACCTCGGCCCGCCGCGTGGCCAGGTCCGCGACCGAGGCCTTCTTGACGAGCCGCACCGCGGGGCTCGTGTCCGGCAGGCCCGCGACCTGCGCCTCGTAGAACATCAGGCCACGCACGCGCAGCCCGGGGGTGTCGGTGATGGCCCGTGCGAGCGCACGGGCCTCGGCGGCCGTGTGGACGGGTGAGCGGCGGGTCCCGAGGTGGACCGTGAACGGGCCGAGGCCCAGGCGCAGCGACGCGTCGACGTCGAGGCAGAGCAGGACGGGCGGCCCGGCCGCTGCGCCGCCGTGCTCGCCACCGCCGGGGGCCGGCTCGTGACCGTGCAGCGCGGCCACGACGAGCGCGACCTGGGCGACGTCGTCGACCATGAGGGTGATCTCGCGGCGGGCCGCAGGGTCCGCGGCGAGATCGGCGAGCGCACGGCGGTCGACCGTCGGGTAGGCGACCAGGACGTCGCGCGCGCCCTCCTCGACGAGCCACAGGGCCTCGGCGAGCGAGTACGCCATGATCCCCGTGAAGCCCAGCTCGCCCGCGCGCCGCACGAGCGAGCGCACGCGCACCGACTTGGACGCGAGCCGCACGGGCACGCCTCCTGCCCGGGCGAGGATCTCGTGCGCGTTGGCGTCGAACACGTCGAGGTCCACGACCGCGACGGGCCCCGGGACGCGCTCGGTCGCGGCCGACAGCCGGTCCCCGAGCGTGCGCGCCTCCTCCGTCGAACTGGACGATCCGGACCTACCGGTCGCGCGTTCACCGTGAGGTCGGGCGGACGGGTCCTGCGTGCTGCGCTGCACGGGCGTCGTCGTCATGGAAGAAAACCTACCCTCGTGAGACAGTGCCTGGTGTGACGAGCCATCTGGCTCCCGGTTCATGGACGAACTGGGCGCGAAACCAGACCGCCGACCCCGTGCGCCGCGCTGCCCCGCGCGACACCGACGAGCTCTCGCAGACCGTGCGAAGAGCCGCCGACGACGGCCTGCACGTGCGGGCAGTCGGGGCCGGGCACTCGTTCACGGGGGCCGCCGTGACCGACGGCCTGCTGCTGAGCCTCGACCACCTCCAGACGGTCGAGGACGTGACCCGCACCGAGACCGGGGCGCGCGTGACCGTGGGGGCCGGGATCCGGCTGCACCGGCTCAACGCGGTGCTCGCGTCGGCAGGGCTCGCGATGCGCAACCTCGGCGACATCGACCGCCAGTCGGTCGCGGGCGCGATCTCGACCGGCACGCACGGCACGGGGGCGTCGCTCGGCGGGCTCGCGACCCAGGTGTGCGGGGTGCGCGTGGTCGGGGCCGACGGCTCGGTCACCGAGGCCACGCCCGAGCAGGACCCCGACCTGTTCGAGGCGAGCCGCCTGGGCCTCGGTTCGACGGGCGTGCTCGCGGCCGTGACGCTCGACGTCGTCCCGGCGTTCCACCTGCGCGCCCAGGAGGAACCCTGGCCGCTCGACCGGGTCCTGGAGGAGCTGAGCACGGCGTCCGGTGGCCGAGGGGGCGGCTCGGAGGGCGAGGGCCTCGAGAACGCGCACGACCACGTCGAGTTCTACTGGTTCCCGCACACGCACCGCGCCCTCACCAAGCGCAACGACCGCCTCGCGCCGGACGACGAGGCCGCGGCAGCCCTCCGCACGGCCCGCGGCGAGCGGCCGGGGGCCGTGACGCGCGCCCGCTCCTGGGTCGACGACGAGCTGCTGTCCAACGGGGCGTTCGAGCTCGTCAACCGGTTCGCGACGGCCGTGCCGCGCGCGACCCCGCGGATCAACGCGTTCTCGGCCCGGGCGCTCGCACCCCGCACGTACGTCGCCCCGTCGCACGAGGTGTTCGTGTCCCCGCGCCGCGTGCGCTTCCGCGAGATGGAGTACGCGATACCGCGTGCCGAGCTCGTGACGGCGCTCGAGGAGATCGACTCGTGGGTCCGGGCCTCGGGCGAGAACGTCCCGTTCCCGGTCGAGGTCCGGTTCGCCGCGGCCGACGACGTGTGGCTCTCCACGGCCCACGGCCGCGACAGCGCCTACGTCGCCGTGCACCAGTACCTGCGACTGCCCCACGAGCGCTACTTCGAGGGCGTCGAGAAGATCCTCGCGGGCGTCGGCGGGCGCCCGCACTGGGGCAAGCTGCACACGCTCGACGCCCAGGACCTGGCCGAGCGCTACCCGCGCTTCGACGACTTCCGCCGCGTGCGCGCCCAGGCCGACCCGGGCGGGGTGTTCGCGAACCCGTACACGGACCAGGTGTTCGGGCCGCGCTGACCCGAGCACCGCGCGCGGCGCGCCGACGGACCCGGGGAGCGACGCCGTCGGGCACCGGTCCGCCCGGTGCGTCGCCCCGGTGCCGCGCTAGGAGACCTGCTCGTCGGCCGGGTCGTCCCCCGGCTGCGCGGCGCCCGGCCCCGGACCGGCCGGGTGCACCACGAGCGACAGGACGTAGTCCGCGAGCGCGTGGAAGCTGCGGATCGCGACCTCGTCGTCCTGCTGGACGAGCCACGCGATCTCGATGCCGTCGATGTACCCCGCGACGATCCGCGACAGGAACGGCATGTCCATCGAGTAGGTGATGCCCGCGATCTCCGCGAGCTGGTCCAGGATGCCCTGGGTCATCCGCCAGGTCTGCTCCAGGTGCGCCCGGGCGACCGGGCGCAGCGCACGGTTGCGCGACCCCGCCGTCGCGAACTCGAACGTCAGCAGCCGCATGTGCCGACGCGGGGTCAGGCCCTCCCAGAGGCCGTCGGCCGCCGCGTGCGCGATCGTGTAGAGGTCCTGGGTGGGGTCCAGCGCCATGCGGACCGGCTCCGAGGCCACGAGGGCGACGCTGTGCCCCATGGCACGCAGCATCGCGTCCTTGTCCTCGAAGCAGTAGTGGACCGTGCCCAACGAGATCCCGGCCTCGGCCGCGACCCCGCGGACGGTCACCGCCTCGACGCCTTCCCGGATGGCGATGGCCATGGCGGCGTCGACGATCTGTGCTCGACGTTCCTCGATCGACATGCGGTTCATCGTCGACCTCCCTCGTGACAGCTGCGGCAGCACGACGTGCACGAACGCGCCGTCGTCGTCGCTGTCCACCATGCCTTCAATGTCGTATTTTCGCACGTGGGAGCCGGTCGGGCCCGCAGGCTCACCACGTGGACGTGGCAGGCTGGGACCGGAGCCCGCAGGGCTCCCGCCCGTCACCGAGAGGAACCCCGTGCACCCATCGAGCCGCCCGCTCGCCGTCGCCGTCGCTGTCGCCGTCAGTGCGCTGCTCACCGCGTGCGGGACGAGCGCACCGCCCACCTCGACCGGCGGCACCCAGTCCGTCGAGGTGCGGGAGGACGGCGTGACGACGACCGTGGCCACGCCCGACGGGTGGGACCGCGCGGGCCAGGACGCCCCGCTCGTCGTCTCCTCGACGACCCCCTACGGCGACCCGGGGTTCACGGCCAACGTGGTCGTCACGACGAGCCCGGCAGGAACGGCCACGCTCGCCGACCGCACGGCCGAGGCCGCCGACGCCCTCCAGGCGGCCGACGGCGTCGAGATGGACCCCACGCAGCCCGGAGAGGTCACGGTCGCCGGCCTGCCGGCGTACCGGCTCGGAGCGACCCGCTCGGTCGACGGCGTCGCCGTCACCCAGGTCGAGACGCTCGTCGAGGTCGCGACGGCCGCGGGCACCGCGTTCGTGTACGTGACCGAGAGCTTCGCGACCGACGACGCCGAGGGGGCCGCCCAGGCGCGCGCCGTCACGGACAGCCTGGTCGTGACGCCCGCGACCCCTGCGGGCTGAGGCACCGGTCGCGGCCGACGACGTCCGCGCGCCGCGCGCCCGTCAGCCGGCGCGCACGACCAGCGCGGTCGCGAGCGCCGCGACCCCCTCACCCCGGCCGGTCAGGCCGAGGCCGTCCGTGGTGGTCGCCGTGAGGGTCACCGGGGCGCCGGCCGCAGCGCTCAGCGCAGCCTCGCCCTCGGCCCTGCGGGGCCCGAGCCGGGGCCGGTTGCCCACGACCTGGACGGCGACGTTCCCGATCTCGTACCCGGCCGCGCGCACCCGCCGGGCGGCCTCGGCCAGCAGCGACGCGCCGCTCGCCCCCGACCACTCCGGGGCGCTCGTGCCGAAGTTCGACCCGAGGTCGCCCAGCCCGGCCGCCGAGAAGAGGGCGTCCGCCGCCGCGTGCGCGGCCACGTCGGCGTCCGAGTGGCCCGCGAGCCCGCGCTCCCCCGGCCAGTGCAGACCGGCGAGCCACAGCTCGCGCCCCTCGCCCTCGGGCGCGTAGGCGTGGACGTCGGTCCCGATCCCCGTGCGCGGCAGGTTCATCGCCCGTCCTCGATCAGCAGCTTCTCGATGTAGTAGAAGTCGCGAGCGGTCGTGACCTTCATCGCGAGCTCGTCGCCCTCGACCATGAACACGTCCTCGCCCAGGGCCTCGACGAGCGAGGCGTCGTCGGTCGCCGCCGTGGCCTCGGTGCGCGCGCGCGCCGCTCCCGCCGCGTGCGCCCGCACCAGGAGCGCTCGGTCGAAGGCCTGCGGCGTCTGGACCGCACGCAGCAGGGTGCGTGCCGGGGTCGCGGCGACCCGGTCCACGCCCTCGGGGAGAGCCGGCCGCCCCTCCTCGACCTGGCCTCGCGGGGCGACGACCTTGATGGTGTCCACCACGGGCACGCCCGGGATGACCGCCTGGTGCCCGGCCATGACCGTCTCGACGACGCGGCGGATCATCGCCGCCGGGGCCAGCGGCCGGGCGGCGTCGTGGACGACGACCGTGTCCATGTCCGCGCGGGCGCGGGACAGGCCCGCGGCGACCGACGACTGGCGCGTCGGCCCTCCGGCCACGACGACGACCGGCACGCTCACGTGCGGGTCGTGCTCCAGGACGTCGGACATGACGGAGACGAGCCCGTTGGGAGCCGTGACGACGAGCGCGTCCACGGCCCCCGACGCCGTGAGGCGACGTGCGGCGTGCAGGACCAGGGGCAGGCCGCGCAGCGGGACGAGGGCTTTGGGGAGGTCGAAACCGAGGCGGCTGCCGGAGCCGGCGGCGGTCAGGATGGCAAGGGTCGTCACACCGTCACGGTAGACGATCTCGGCCTGTGGACCGATGTCGGCCCGCCGTCGAGACGATCACCGAGCCCCACGACGGGCCCCGAGACGACGACGCACGGGCCGCCCGCGGCCCGGGCGGCGTCGGTGGTGCGTGTGAGGGCTCTGCTCAGGAAGCCAGGACCTCGTCGAGGATGGCCTCGGCCTTGTCCTCCTCGGTGTGCTCGGCCAGGGCCAGCTCCGAGACCAGGATCTGTCGAGCCTTGGCGAGCATGCGCTTCTCCCCGGCCGAGAGGCCACGGTCTGCGTCACGTCGTGAGAGGTCGCGGACGACCTCAGCCACCTTGATCACGTCGCCCGAGGCCAGCTTCTCGAGGTTGGCCTTGTAGCGGCGCGACCAGTTGGTCGGCTCCTCGGTGTAAGGTGCGCGAAGAACTTCGAAGACCTTGTCGAGGCCTTCCTGGCCGACGACGTCGCGGACGCCCACCAGGTCGACGTTGTCCGCCGGGACCTCGATCGTCAGATCGCCCTGAGCCACCTTGAGCTTCAGGTAGATCTTGTCCTCCCCGCGGATGGTGCGGGTCTTGATCTCTTCGATCTTTGCGGCACCGTGATGTGGGTAGACAACGGTCTCGCCTACTGTGAACGTCATCTGCAGATGTCCCCTTTCGCGGAGGTCGATCTTACCACGGGGGCCCCCTCCCCAGGCGCAGCAGGCCGCTGTTTTTCCTGGTCATGCGCCGTTCCGGCGAAGAACCCCGCGCCGATACCTACCGCCCGCACCCCCGGAGGGGGCCTCGGCACGTCCGGATTCGAGCACCTCCCGAGACGCCGAGCCAGACCCGCCCGCGAGCGACTAGGCTGGGGTCATCTGCGCCCGGGGCGGCGCCGGTCACCGGCGGGACCTCGCCGGACGGCCGAGCGCACGCCGGCGGGCACACACCGAGACTGACCGCAGCACATTGGAGCGCACGTGACCCGCACCCCGTCCCGCCCGACCACGCCGCGCCGGTCGCTCATGCTCGCGATCCCCGTGATCGTGGCGAGCGCCGTCGCCGTGTCGGCCTGCTCGCCCATCACGACCGACATCGCCTACTCGCCGTCGGACGGCATCCGGGTCGACCTCACCGACGAGGTCCGGGCCCTCAACCTGCTCATCGTCTCGACCGGCGAGGGCGCGCCCGGCACGCTGCTCGGCGGCGCGGCGAACGACTCCGACAGGGCGCTCGAGATCACGCTCGCCCCTGAGGGCACCGACCCGGTCGACGTCCCGCTCGAGGCCGGCGAGACCGTGTACTTCAGCGTCGACGACGGCTTCGAGGCCCAGTTCGGGAACATCGACGCCGCACCTGGCGCGACGATCCCCGTGACCGTCTCGTCGAGCACGGGCGAGACGCAGACCGTCGAGGTCCCGGTCCTCAACGGCGCGCTGCCGGAGTACGAGGACTACCTGCCCTGACCCGCGGCTGACGCGAGATCGCAGCACGACGGCGGGGCGCCCTCCTGGAGGGCGCCCCGCCGTCGTGCTGTGCCGGGCCGTCCACCTTCCACGCGACAGCGACCGTACTGACCAGTAACATCGCTGGGGCAGGATCCGGACCCTCCGCCCCGGAGAATGGACCTCTCATGGCATCGATCCGCGTCCGCCCGGCCCGCCCCCTCGCGCTCGGCGCGGGCCTGCTGGCCTCGTTCGTCCTGCTCGCCGGGTGCGGGCTGCTCGACGGGCCGCCCGAGGCACAGCGCGACGAGCCCGGGGGCGAGATCACCGCGTCGTCCGACGCCGGCGTGTTCTCCCTCCAGGTCGGCGACTGCCTCGACGAGGCTCCCACCGAGTCCACCGAGTCGGTCGAGGTCGAGTCCGTCCCCGTCGTCCCCTGCTCCGAACCGCACACGGGCGAGGTCTTCGCCGAGCACCAGCTCGAGGAGGGGGACTACCCCGGCGACGAGGCCGTCCAGCAGACCGGCCTGGACCACTGCCACAGCGTCTTCGCCGAGTTCGTCGGTCTCACGTACGAGGAGTCCGCTCTCGAGCTCTGGGCCTTCTTCCCGACCGAGGAGAGCTGGACCAGCTCCGACGACCGCACGGTCCACTGCGTCGTGGGCCCCGCGCAGGACACCGTCACCGGGTCGCTCGAAGGATCTGCGGTCTAGCCCCCGGCCGCCGCCGGTTCACCCGAAACGACCCGAGATGTAGTCCTCCGTCGCCTGCTCGGACGGTGACGAGAACATCGTCGCCGTGTCGCCCATCTCGATCAGCCGGCCCGGCTTGCCCGTGCCCGCGATGTTGAAGAACGCCGTGCGGTCGCTCACGCGGGCCGCCTGCTGCATGTTGTGCGTGACGATCACGATCGTGTAGCTGTCCTTGAGCTCGGCCATGAGGTCCTCGATCGCGAGCGTCGAGATCGGGTCGAGCGCCGAGCACGGCTCGTCCATGAGCAGCACCTGCGGCCTGACCGCGATCGCGCGCGCGATGCACAGGCGCTGCTGCTGGCCGCCGGACAGGCTCGACCCCGGGCGGTCGAGGCGGTCCTTGACCTCGTTCCACAGGTTCGCACCCCGCAGGGAGGTCTCGACGAGCTCCTCGGCGTCGCCCTTGGAGATGCGCTTGTTGTTGAGCCGCACCCCCGCGAGGACGTTCTCCCTGATCGACATGGTCGGGAACGGGTTGGGCCGCTGGAAGACCATGCCGACCTGGCGACGGACCGCGACCGGGTCGACGTCGGGCGCGTAGAGGTCCTGTCCGTCCATCACGGCCTTGCCCTGGACGTGCGCGCCCGGGATGACCTCGTGCATGCGGTTCAGCGTGCGCAGGAACGTCGACTTGCCGCAGCCCGACGGGCCGATCAGGGCCGTGACCGAGCGCGGCTCGATCGCCATGGTCACGCCCTCCACGGCGAGGAAGTCGCCGTAGTAGACGTTGAGGTCCGAGACGTCGATTCGCTTCGACATGATGTGCTTCCTTCCGGTGGCCGGTCGCGCGGGGTGCGGTGCCCGGCCAGGCTGGTGGGCTCGGCTCAGCGAGCGGTCTTGGGCGAGAACAGGCGGCTGACGAGCCGGGCGATCAGGTTGAGGAGCATGACGATGAGGATGAGGGTCAGGGCCGCGGCCCACGCCCGGTCGATCCCCACGCCACCCTGCTCGTACTGGCGGTAGGCGAAGACGGGCAGGGTCGCCATGCGACCGTCGAACAGGTCCCAGTTGACCTGCGTGATGAGCCCGACCGTGAGGAGCAGCGGCGCGGTCTCCCCGATGACGCGGGCGATCGAGAGCATGACGCCCGTGACGATGCCCGCGATCGAGGTGCGCAGGACGACCTTGACGATGGTCAGCCACTTGGGCACACCGAGCGCCAGCGAGGCCTCACGGAGCTCGTTGGGGACCAGGCGCAGCATCTCCTCGACCGAGCGGATCACGACCGGTGTCATGAGCAGCGAGAGCGCGACCGCGCCCATGATCCCCGCGCGGTACGCGGGCCCGAAGATCAGCGTGAACAGGGCGAACGCGAAGAGGCCCGCGACGATCGACGGGATGCCCGTCATGACGTCCACGAGGAACGTGATCCAGCGCGCGAGCGCGCCACGCCCGTACTCGACCAGGTAGATCGCGGTGAGCAGGCCGATCGGCACCGAGATGACGGTGGCCGCGCCCGTGATGAGGAGCGTGCCGACGATCGCGTGCCAGATCCCGCCGCTCGTCATGTCGCCGTACACGCCGACCATGTCGGTCGACAGGAACGTCGCCCCGAAGAGCTTCGCGCCGCGCGTGACCACGATCCACAGGAGCGAGCCGAGCGGGATCAGCGCGAGCAGGAACGCGAAGGTCACGAGCGTGGTCGCGAGGCGGTCGGTGGCCCAGCGGGCCCCCTCGACGAACCGCGACGTCACGGTCAGCCCGACGGCGTAGAGCACCGCGCCGAGGCCCAGCACCCCCGCGACGGTCGGGTTCCCCGCGACGGCGAGGATGCCGGCCGCGACGAGGACGCCGCCCGCGGCGAACGCCCACGGGGCCCAGCGGGGCAGCCGTCGCTGCGTGGGGACGAGGTGCAGGGAGCCCGGGCCGTCGGGGGCGGCGGGCGTCGTGGGGGTCAGGTCGGTGGCCGTCATCAGTTCGCTCCCGAGAAATCCTTGCGGCGCGCGATGATCCAGCGCGCGATCATGTTGACGACGAACGTGATGACGAACAGCGCGAGCCCCGTCGCGATGAGCGTGCTCACCGCGAGGCCGCTGGCCTCGGGGAACTTCGAGGCGATGTTCGCGGCGATCGTCTGCTGCTGCCCGGGCTTGAGCAGGAACAGCGAGTAGAGGAAGCCGGGAGAGATGACCATGAGCACGGCCATGGTCTCGCCCAGGGCGCGTCCGAGGCCCAGCATCGACGCGCTGATCACGCCCGAGCGGCCGAACGGCAGGACGGCCATGCGGACCATCTCCCAGCGCGTCGCCCCCAGGGCGAGCGAGGCCTCCTCGTGCAGGACCGGGGTCTGGAGGAACACCTCGCGCGAGACCGCCGTGATGATCGGCAGGATCATGACCGCCAGGACGATCGAGGCCGACATGATGTTCTTGGCCGGGGCCTGATACCCCTCGAACAGCGGGACGAAGCCCAGGGTCCCGCTCAGCCACGTGAAGAACGGGTTGAGGATCGGGAGCAGCCACAGGGCGCCCCACAGGCCGTACACGACGCTCGGGATGGCCGCGAGGAGGTCGATCAGGTAGCCGAGGCCCTGCGCGAGGCGTCGGGGCGCGTAGTGCGAGATGAACAGCGCGATGCCCACCGAGACCGGCACCGCGATCGCGAGCGCCAGGATCGAGGCGAGGAGAGTGCCGAACACCAGCGGACCGATGTAGGCCAGCAACGAGTCCGCCTTGAACCAGGAGATCTCCTGGAGCTCCTCGGGACTCGCCGTCAGCGCGGGCCACGCCTCGATGACGAGGAACACGGCCACCGCCGCGAGGACGAGCAGGATGAGGATCCCGGCCCCCGTCGACAGGCCCGCGAAGAGGCGGCCGGCCAGGCCGCCCTTGGTCGCGGAGACCGTGGGTTCGGACCCGAGCCCGGCTCGGGTGGAGGGAGGAGAGGTGACGGCCACTGGTGCTCCGATGACTGTGGTGCGGCGGTGGTGGGACGGACGTTCCGGTGGTCACGCGCCCGTGGCGGGCCGCGTCGGGCGCAGTGCCTCGACGTGACCCGCCCCTGGGTGAGTGACCGTGTGCAGCTCGTCGATCAGCTCGTGACGGTGATCGAGTCGAGGGCTGCCTGGACCTCGGTGCGCAGGGCGTCCGAGATCGGGGCGGAGCCGGCGACGGACGGCTCGGCGGCGCGCGCCTGGCCCTCCTCGCTGGCGACGTAGGTCAGGTACGCCTTGACGTTCTCGGCGTCCTCGGCCTTGTCGTAGGTGTCGCACGCGATCGAGTAGGAGATGAGGACCAGCGGGTAGGCGCCGGCCTCGGTCGTGGTGCGGTCGATCTCGACGACCAGGCGCTTGTCCGTCGCGTCCGCCGCACGCGGCGAGGCGTCGACGACCTTGGCCGCGGCCTCGGGCGAGAACGGCACGTACTCCTCGCCGACCTTGATCGCGACCGTGCCCAGGTCACCGGCGCGCGAGGCGTCGGCGTACCCGATGGCACCCTCGGCTCCCGTGACCGTGTCGACGACACCCTGGGTGCCCTGGCCCGACTGTCCGCCGGACAGGGGCCAGTCGCCGCTGGCCTCGTGCGGCCAGGCGCCGTTCGAGGCGGCCTCGAGGTACTCGGTGAAGTTCTCCGTGGTGCCGGACTCGTCCGAGCGGTTCACGGGGATGATCGCGGTCGCGGGGAGCTCGACGCCCTCGTTCTCCGCGGCGATCGCCGGGTCGTTCCAGGTGGTGATCTCCCGGTTGAAGATCTTCGCGAGCGTCTCGGGCGAGAGCTGGAGGTGCTCGGTGTCGACACCGGGCAAGTTGTAGATCACGGCGATGGGGCTGATGTAGAGCGGGACCTCGATCGCCTCGCCGCCGAAGCAGCGGTCGGTCGCGGTCGCGAGCTCATCCTCCTTGAGGGCGGCGTCCGAGCCGGCGAACTGGGTCGCACCGGAGAGGAACTGCTCGCGGCCACCGCCCGAGCCCACCGCGTCGTAGCTGACGGTCACGCCGGGGGCGATGTCGCCGAAACCGGCGATCCAGCCGGCCACGGCCTTCTCCTGGGACGAGGCGCCGGCACCGGCGAGCGTGCCCGTGAGGTCCTCGGTCGAGTCGCTCGACGCGCCGTCGGCTCCACCGCCCGAGTCGGTGCTGCTCGAGCACGCGGCCAACGTCAACGCGAGCACGCCGACGGCTGCTGCGGAACCTGCGCGGGTGAATCGGCTGAGCTTCACTCTCTTCTTCCATCCTGTCAACGCGGGGCACCAGCGAGCGCGGGTGACGTCTACGACGCTAAGCAGCCCGGGTGACGCGCTCCGGTTGTCCGGGTGAACGACGGATGAACAGTGCGCGGACTCTTCCGGGCCGGGCGGGCCGTGGCACCGACCCGCGTCCGAGCCTGCCCGTCGTGACGCAGCGCACGCCTCGCGCGGTCATCAGCGGTTGCCCCGCCCGTACCCGTCGGGAAGTCTGGTGAGGACAGGTCGCCCACCGTCACCACGGCCGGGAGATCCGAGGTCGATCGACGACCGCACCACGACGGACGTCAGGAGGACCCCTGTGACAGACGACGACGGCACGAGCGCCCCGCATCCCGCCGAGGGCGAGCCGGAGGGTCGGCCCGCGCCGTCGGCCGGTGCGCCAGGTCCCCCGGCGGACCCTGCGCACGGTCCCGGTGCCGCAGAGGGCACCGAGCCCGCGGGCACCGAGCCGACCGGGGGCGCCGAACCGGCTGCCGCCGCGGGCGACGCGACGTCGTCGGGCACGGCCGTGCTGCCCACGCCGCCCGGGCGCATGTACCCCCGTGTCTTCTATCCCGCCGCGGGCCTGATCCTGCTGTTCGTGCTCCTCGCGATGGTCTTCACCGACGGGACGACCGCGGTCCTGAGCACCCTGCAGGCCGACGTGATCGGTGCGTTCGGCTGGTACTACGTGCTGCTCGTGGCCGCGTTCGTCATCTTCGCGCTGTGGATGGGGCTCAGCCGGTTCGGCGACATCGTGCTGGGCAAGGACGACGAGACCCCGCTGTTCCGGCTGCCCGTGTGGTTCGCGATGCTGTTCGCGACGGGCATGGGGATCGGGCTCGTCTACTGGGGGGCGGCCGAGCCCCTGACGCACTTCGCGTCGCCCAAGCCCGGCGTCACGGGCGACCCCGCGGCCCTCGCACAGGCCGCGATGGGGCAGAGCTACCTCCACTGGGGCGTGCACGCCTGGGCGATCTACGTCGTGGCCGGCCTCGCGCTCGCCTACGCGATCCACCGCAAGGGCCGGCCGGTGTCGATCCGCTGGGCCCTCGAGCCGCTGCTCGGGGACCGCGTCAAGGGCCGCCTCGGAGACGTGGTCGACGTGGTCGCGGTGCTCGGGACCGTGTTCGGCGTCGCGACCTCGCTGGGCTTCGGCGTGCTGCAGATCGGGGCCGGGCTCGGTTTCCTGAACGTCGCGGAGCCGAGCCTCGCGCTCGAGATCGGGCTCATCGTCGGGATCACGGCCGTCGCGACGTTCTCCGTGGCGTCGGGGCTGGGGCGTGGCATGAAGTGGTTGTCCAACGGCAACATGATCCTGGCCGGGGTCCTCGCGCTCACGGTGCTCGTCGTGGGACCGACCCTCTTCCTGCTGCGCGACTACGTGCAGTCCATGGGGTACTACCTGCAGAACGTCATCCGCCTCACGTTCGACACCACGGCCTTCCAGGGCGACGCCGGGCTCGAGTGGCAGTCGGCGTGGACCATCTTCTACTGGGGCTGGTGGATCTCCTGGGCCCCGTTCGTGGGCGTCTTCATCGCCCGCATCTCCCGCGGCCGCACGATCCGCGAGTTCGTGATGGGGACGCTGCTCGTCCCCACGCTCGTGACGTTCCTGTGGTTCTCGGTGTTCGGCGGCTCGGCGCTGTACCGGCAGATCTTCGGCGCGGGCGACCTGATCGGGCCGGGCGGGACCGTCGACACCGACACCGTGCTGTTCCAGCTCCTCGGCGACCTGCCGGGGGGCCAGATCCTGACGGTGCTCGCGATCGTCCTCATCGGTATCTTCTTCGTGACGTCCGCCGACTCGGGCTCGTTCGTCGTCGGGATGCTGACCTCGGGCGGCGACCCGCACCCCGCGGTCTGGAACCGCATCCTGTGGGCCGTGCTCTCGGGGCTCCTCGCGATCGCGCTGCTCATCTCCGGCGGGCTCACCGCGCTGCAGACGGCCGCGATCCTCATCGCCCTGCCGTTCTCGGTCGTGATGATCGGGATGGCCCTGTCCACCGTGATCGCCCTGCGCGAGGAGCACAGCGCGATCCTGCGTGCCGAGCGTGCGCAGGCGCGCCTGGCCCTCACGCAGCACGTGACGCGCCGGGTCACGGAGACCATCTCGGAGCAGTGGGACGAGCTCTACGGCAGCGACGGGCCCAAGAACCCCAGGCCTCCCAAGCCGCCCGCCGAACGTCGGGGGGCCCTGCTCGGGCGACCCCGGCGTCGCCAGGGACGCGACGCACCACCGGACGGCCCGCCGACGGGCACGCCGCCGGTCTGACGCGGCAGCCCGCGGCCCGACGGCGGCACGCCCCCTGGGAGGAGGGCGGCGGCCGCCGCGGGTCGGCACGGCCTACGAGGCGCCGTCGGCCACCTTGTACCCCAGACCGCGCACCGTGAGCAGGTAGCGCGGCGTCGCCGGGTCGGGCTCGATCTTGGAGCGGATGCGCTTGACGTGCACGTCGAGGGTCTTGGTGTCCCCCACGTAGTCGGCGCCCCAGACCCGGTCGATGAGCTGCCCGCGCGTCAGGACCCGGCCCGCGTTGCGCAGCAGCACCTCGAGCAGCTCGAACTCCTTGAGCGGGAACGGGACCAGCTCGCCGTGCACGGTCACGACGTGCCGCTCGACGTCCATGCGCACCGGACCGACCTCGAGCGCCCCGTCGGCCTCGGGCTCCGCCGGCGACTCGGCGCTTCCCTGGCGCCGCAGCACCGCGCGGACGCGCGCGAGCAGCTCGCGGAACGAGTAGGGCTTGGTCACGTAGTCGTCGGCCCCGAGCTCGAGGCCCACGACCTTGTCGATCTCCGAGTCCTTGGCCGTGAGCATGATGACCGGTACGTTGCCGCGCTGGCGCAGCTCGCGGCACACCTCGGTGCCGCTCAGCCCGGGCAGCATGAGGTCGAGCAGCACGATGTCCGCTCCCCCGGCGTCGTACGCGGCCAGGGCCTCGGGGCCCGTCGCCGCCTCGACGACGTCGAAACCCTCGCGGGCCAGCTGGTAGGTCAGAGGGTCGCGGTACGACTCCTCGTCCTCGACGACCAGGATGCGCGTCACGCACCCACCTCCTTGGTTCTGGGGGACGTGCCCGGATGGGGAGCTGCTGGCTGGGGGGCCGGTGCCCTGGTGGGTGCCGGACCGGGGTGCGTGGGCGGGGCCTCGTCGGTGCCCGCGGGGGCGTCGCCCTCGCGGTCGCCCTCTACCGGGGCCCCGGTGCCCGTGGGACCTGCTGGTCCCGCCGCTCGCTCGGACGGCGCGTCGGCCGGGCCGTCGGGAGAGCCGTCACCGGACGTCCCCTCCCCTGCCGCCTCCTCGAGCGCGGCCGGGTTCGCCGCCGGGATGCGCAGCGTGAACGTGGACCCGCGGCCGGGCTCGGACCACATGGTCACCTCGCCGCCGTGGTCGGCCGCGATGTGCTTGACGATGCTGAGCCCCAGGCCCGTCCCGCCGGTGTCGCGCGAGCGCGCGGGGTCCACCCGGTAGAAGCGCTCGAACACCCGCTGCTGCTCGCCCTCGGAGATGCCGATCCCCTGGTCCACGACGGCGATCTCCACGAGGTCGCCGTCGACGCTCACGCCGACCCCGACCCGGGTGTTCTCCCCCGAGTACGCGACCGCGTTGTCGAGCAGGTTGCGGACCGCGGTCACGAGCAGCGCGTGGTCGCCGTAGACCACGGCGTCGAGGTCCCCCCCGACCGTCAGGACGATGCCCTTGGCCTGGGCGTTGGTGCGAGCCCGGTCGACGGACTCCTCGACGACGCCCCGGACGGGGACGGCCGTGACGGCCTGGAGCGCGCCCGCGACCTGCAGGCGCGAGAGCTCGATGATCTCCTGGACCAGCGCGGACAGCCGCGTGGCCTCCTGCTGCATGCGGCCCGTGAAGCGGCGCACCGCCACGGGGTCGTCCGCGGCGTCCTGCACGGTCTCCGCGAGCAGCGCGAGCGCCCCCACGGGCGTCTTGAGCTCGTGCGACACGTTGACCACGAAGTCGCGGCGGATCGCGTCGACGCGGCGCGCCTCGGTGCGGTCCTCCGCGAGGACCAGGATGTGGTGGGGGCCGACCTGCGCGACCCGGACCTGGAGCATGACCATGCCGCGTCCGACCGGACCGCGCGGGAGCTCGAGCTCCTCGTCGCGGATCACGCCGTCGCGCTGGACCTCCTCGATCATGTCGAGGATCGGGGTGTGCACGATCGCGTCGCCGCGGACCACGCCCAGCGCGTACGCCGGCGGGCTCGCCCGCACCACCTCGCCCTCGGAGTCGAGCACGACGGCAGCCGACCGCAGCACCGCGAGGACACGGACGAGCCCTTCGTCGAGCTCGGGCGCCTCCTCGTCGGGCATGCGCCGGGAGCTGCGCTCGCTGAACCGGAACGCGAGCGTCGCGAAGACGCCGACGAGGAGCCCGATCACTCCTGCGACGAGCAGCGAGACGCCCTCCTGGATTCCTTCCACGTCACCAGCCTACGGTCGCCCCCTGAGCGTGCCGGACCAGGAGCGACGGTTCGGCGGACGTGTGTCCAAGAGTTCACCTGGCGGCGTCCCGGCGTTCACCTGTCCGTTCATCTCCCCGTTCACCTGGCCTGGCAGGGTGGACGGTGCTGGTCACCATGAAAGGGAAGCGATGCGGGAAATCTTCGAGGCAGAGCTCAAGCAGGTCGGTGACGACCTCGCCGAGATGAGCCGGTTGGTCGAGTCGGCCATCAGTCGAGCCGGGACGGCGCTGCTCACCGCAGACCTCCAGCTCGCGCAGGCCGTGATCGCGTCCGACCACGCGATCGACGCGCTGGAACGTGAGCTCGACGAGCGGTGCGTGCTGCTGCTCGCGCAGCAGCAGCCGGTCGCGACGGACCTGCGGGTCGTCGTGAGCGCGCTGCGCATGAGCGCGACGCTCGAGCGCATGGGAGACCTCGCGCGGCACGTGGCGCAGGTCGCCCGCGGCCGGTACCCGGCCCACGCGATCCACCCCCTGCTGGAGGGGACGTTCTCCCAGATGCACGACGCCGCGACGCGGGTCGCGCGACGCACCACGACCCTGCTCACGACGCGGGACCTGGAGGTCGCGGCGAACGTCGAGCGGGACGACGACCTCCTGGACCACCTGCACCAGGACACGTTCGCGGCGCTCCTGGGGCCGGAGTGGGACGGCACGCCGCAGGAGACGGTCGACGTGACGCTCGTCGGGCGGTACTACGAGCGGTTCGGCGACCACGGGGTCTCGATCGCCAAGCGCGTGACGTTCCTCGTCACGGGCGACTTCGCCGACGACAGGGGGCAGGCCACGCGCGCCTGAGGCCCGCCCGCCCGCGTCCTCGACGGGTGCGGGTCCCTCGCGGGAAGCGCTCGGCGCC
>NZ_JAMXIO010000047.1:0-25167 GCF_059651515.1 Oerskovia sp. 140933 | reverse complement strand
CTCGGCGCGCCGCGACCACCCCCTTCTCTTTGACTACCTGCCACCTGGCAGGTAACGTAGTAGACCGTGCCCGCGCCGTCGTGCTCGCTGTGTCGTTTCCAGCGCGCCGATGTGAGTGCGCGAGCATTCCGGTGCCTGAGCTCTTGGGTCGATCCTCGGATCGACCCCGGGCCCAGCCCGGACCATCGAGCCGGTGGTACGTGGCGATTGCGACGCTCAGCGTCGCAGGTGCCGTTTGCCGTCGGCGCCCACAGCCCGTAGAGACCACCGCCGGGGAACACCCCGGTCCAGCTCGAGAAGACACGGAGACGTAGTGCCTACGATCCAGCAGCTCGTCCGCAAGGGGCGGACCTCGAAGGCAGGGAAGTCCAAGACTCCCGCCCTCAAGGGTTCCCCGCAGCGGCGTGGTGTGTGCACGCGTGTGTACACCACCACCCCCAAGAAGCCGAACTCCGCACTGCGCAAGGTCGCACGCGTGAAGCTCTCGTCCCAGATCGAGGTCACCGCGTACATCCCCGGTGTCGGCCACAACCTCCAGGAGCACTCCATCGTGCTCGTCCGCGGCGGTCGTGTGAAGGACCTCCCCGGTGTCCGCTACAAGATCGTCCGTGGCGCGCTCGACACCCAGGGCGTCAAGAACCGCAAGCAGGCTCGCAGCCGCTACGGTGCCAAGAAGGAGAAGAGCTAATGCCTCGTAAGGGCCCCGCCCCGAAGCGGCCGCTCATCGTCGACCCTGTCTACGGTTCCCCGGTCGTCACGCAGCTCATCAACAAGGTCCTCCTGGACGGCAAGAAGTCGACCGCCGAGGCGATCGTCTACGGTGCCCTCGAGGGTGTCCGCGCGAAGACCGACGGCGACCCCGTCGTCGTCCTCAAGCGTGCTCTCGAGAACGTGCGCCCGGCCCTCGAGGTCCGCTCGCGCCGTGTCGGTGGCGCGACCTACCAGGTCCCCGTCGAGGTGCGCCCCACGCGTTCCACGACGCTCGCGCTGCGCTGGCTCACGGACTACTCGCGCGCTCGTCGCGAGAAGACCATGACCGAGCGCCTCATGAACGAGATCCTCGACGCGAGCAACGGCCTCGGCGCCGCGGTCAAGCGTCGTGAGGACATGCACAAGATGGCCGAGTCCAACAAGGCCTTCGCGCACTACCGCTGGTAGTCCGACCGACCGGCCCTGGGGGTTCACCCCCGGGGCCGTCGGCGGGTCCGGCCGGTTTCGGTAGAAGCAGCGCCCCCGACTCAACCCACACAAAGGGGAAGTACCCGTGGCACTTGACGTGCTGACCGACCTGAACAAGGTCCGCAACATCGGCATCATGGCCCACATCGATGCCGGTAAGACCACGACCACCGAGCGCATCCTGTTCTACACCGGGGTGAACTACAAGATCGGTGAGACGCACGACGGCGCATCGACGACCGACTGGATGGAGCAGGAGAAGGAGCGCGGCATCACGATCACGTCTGCCGCCGTGACCTGCTTCTGGAACAAGAACCAGATCAACATCATCGACACCCCTGGCCACGTGGACTTCACGGTCGAGGTCGAGCGCTCCCTGCGTGTGCTCGACGGCGCTGTCGCTGTCTTCGACGGCAAGGAGGGCGTCGAGCCCCAGTCCGAGACCGTCTGGCGCCAGGCCGACAAGTACAACGTCCCGCGCATCTGCTTCGTCAACAAGATGGACAAGCTCGGCGCGGACTTCTACTTCACGGTCGACACCATCGTGAACCGCCTCAAGGCCAAGCCGCTGGTCATCCAGCTGCCGATCGGTGCCGAGAGCGACTTCACGGGCGTCGTCGACCTGCTCGAGATGCGCGCACTCGTGTGGCGCGGCGAGACGAAGATGGGCGAGGCCTACGAGGTCGAGGAGATCCCCGCGGACCTCCTGGAGAAGGCGCAGCAGTACCGCGCCCAGCTCATCGAGGACGTCGCCGAGGCCGACGAGGAGCTCCTCGAGAAGTACCTCAACGGCGAAGAGCTGTCGATCGCGGAGATCAAGTCCGCGATCCGCAAGCTCACCGTCTCCGGCGAGGCCTTCCCGGTGCTCTGCGGCTCCGCGTTCAAGAACAAGGGCGTCCAGCCCATGCTCGACGCGGTCATCGACTTCCTCCCCTCGCCCCTGGACGTCCCGGCCATCAACGGCCACGACGTCAAGGACGAGGAGAAGGTCGTCGAGCGCCACCCCGACGCGACCGAGCCCTTCTCGGCTCTCGCGTTCAAGGTTGCCTCGCACCCGTTCTTCGGCAAGCTGACGTACGTCCGCGTCTACTCCGGCCAGGTCACGCCGGGCACCCAGGTGCTCAACGCGACCAAGGGCAAGAAGGAGCGTCTGGGCAAGATCTTCCAGATGCACTCCAACAAGGAGAACGCGGTCGAGCTCGGCAGCGCCGGGCACATCTACGCGTTCATCGGCCTCAAGGACACGACGACCGGTGACACCCTGTGTGACATCGCGAACCCCGTGGTCCTCGAGTCGATGACCTTCCCGGAGCCCGTCATCGACGTGGCCATCGAGCCCAAGACGAAGGCCGACCAGGAGAAGCTCTCGGTCGCCATCCAGAAGCTCGCCGAGGAGGACCCGACCTTCCGCGTCAAGCTCGACGAGGAGACCGGCCAGACCGTCATCGGCGGCATGGGCGAGCTCCACCTCGACATCCTCGTCGACCGCATGCGTCGCGAGTTCAACGTCGAGGCCAACGTCGGCAAGCCGCAGGTCGCGTACCGCGAGACCATCCGCCGTACCGCGGAGAAGATCGACTACACGCACAAGAAGCAGACCGGTGGTTCGGGTCAGTTCGCCAAGGTGCAGGTCACCTTCGAGCCTCTCGACCTGACCGAGGGCGGCGAGCTCTACGAGTTCAAGAACGCCGTCACCGGTGGTCGCATCCCGCGTGAGTACATCCCGTCGGTCGACGCCGGTATCCAGGCCGCCCTCCAGCTGGGTGTCCTTGCCGGCTTCCCGCTGGTGGGCGTGAAGGCGACGCTCATCGACGGCGCGTACCATGATGTCGACTCTTCGGAGATGGCGTTCAAGATTGCCGGCTCGATGGTCCTCAAGGAGGGCGTCAAGCGGGCGGACCCGGTTCTGCTGGAGCCGGTCATGGCGGTCGAGGTGCGTACGCCCGAGGAGTACATGGGCGACGTGATCGGCGACCTCAACTCTCGTCGCGGCATGATCCAGTCCATGGAGGACGCGACGGGTGTGAAGGTCGTCCGTGCTCAAGTACCGTTGTCCGAGATGTTCGGGTACATCGGTGACCTGCGGTCCAAGACCCAGGGTCGCGCTGTGTACTCGATGTCATTCGACAGCTACGCCGAGGTTCCTCGGAACGTTGCCGAAGAGATCATCAAGAAGACCCGGGGCGAGTGAGTCCCCACAGGTCGAAGACCCTGTAACAACCATCAACCTGTAGCGACCCGCACGCCCCGCAGATGTCTTGCGCATCTGCATCGTTCGGCACAACTACCCAAGTCCCAGGAGGACCCCAGTGGCGAAGGCCAAGTTCGAGCGGACCAAGCCGCACGTCAACGTCGGAACCATCGGTCACGTCGACCACGGTAAGACCACGCTGACGGCAGCGATCTCCAAGGTGCTGCACGACAAGTACCCGGACGTGAACCCCGAGTTCAAGTTCGACGAGATCGACAAGGCACCGGAAGAGAAGCAGCGCGGTATCACGATCAACATCGCGCACATCGAGTACGAGACGGACAAGCGTCACTACGCTCACGTCGACGCTCCCGGTCACGCCGACTACATCAAGAACATGATCACCGGTGCCGCTCAGATGGACGGCGCGATCCTCGTGGTCGCGGCGACCGACGGCCCGATGGCCCAGACGCGTGAGCACGTTCTGCTCGCCCGCCAGGTGGGTGTCCCCTACCTGCTGGTCGCGCTGAACAAGTCGGACATGGTCGAGGACGAGGAAATCCTCGAGCTCGTCGAGATGGAGGTGCGCGAGCTCCTCTCCTCGCAGGGCTTCGACGGTGACGAGGCCCCCGTGGTCCGCGTCTCCGGTCTGAAGGCTCTCGAGGGCGACCCCGAGTGGGTCAAGTCCGTCGAGGCGCTCATGGAGGCCGTGGACGAGAACGTCCCCGAGCCCGTCCGTGAGCTCGACAAGCCCTTCCTCATGCCCGTCGAGGACGTCTTCACGATCACCGGTCGTGGCACCGTCGTCACCGGCAAGGTCGAGCGCGGTACCCTCGCGGTCAACTCCGAGGTCGAGATCGTCGGCATCCGCAACCCGCAGAAGACCACGGTCACGGGTATCGAGACGTTCCACAAGCAGATGGACGAGGCTCAGGCCGGCGACAACACCGGTCTGCTGCTCCGCGGCATCAAGCGCGAGGACGTCGAGCGCGGCCAGGTCGTCGTCAAGCCGGGTTCGATCACCCCGCACACCGACTTCGAGGCTCAGGTCTACATCCTGGGCAAGGACGAGGGTGGGCGTCACAACCCGTTCTACTCGAACTACCGTCCGCAGTTCTACTTCCGCACCACGGACGTCACCGGCGTCATCACGCTGCCCGAGGGCACCGAGATGGTCATGCCCGGCGACAACACCGAGATGACGGTCGAGCTGATCCAGCCGATCGCCATGGAGGAGGGCCTCGGCTTCGCCATCCGTGAGGGCGGCCGTACGGTCGGTTCGGGCCGTGTCACGAAGATCATCAAGTGATCTTCTGACCACCTGATCCACCCCGGCAGTTCCTGAGCGTCGCGCTCGGGGCGCCGGACAGGATTGACCGAAGGGCCCGGGTACCGCAAGGTACCCGGGCCCTTCGGCGTACCTGGACGCCTCGCGACGCTGACGCCCCCTCGGCGTACCTGGGGCGCCTTGCTGTCCCGGGGTCGGCGGGGGCGGCGCCGGCACGCCCCAGCGGCGGGGGAGGGCGGCAGCGGGTGGTGACGGACCGGCGGGCAGGCGCGTCACCGCCCGACGGCGTCGCTCGCCGCACGCATGGACGTCACGTCGGCCTGGTGGGCGCGCCCCGTCCTGCGGAGAACGGGTGCTTCGGACGTGGTCGTGCGGGTCGGGGTCCCGCAGGGGCGCCGGGCGCGCCGACGACGTCCCCGGTGCTGGCCGCTGCGGTGCCGAGCGATGTGACGGAGATCCGGTTCTCGGCCGCGACCGGCTCCGGGGTCGGCGTCGTCGCAGGTGAGGTCGCTGCCGGGAGAGCCGTGGCCCGGTCGGGCGGCGCACAGGGATGGCCGGGCCGGGACGGCGACGGG
Organism: Oerskovia sp. 140933; assembly: GCF_059651515.1. Classification (NCBI taxonomy): domain Bacteria; kingdom Bacillati; phylum Actinomycetota; class Actinomycetes; order Micrococcales; family Cellulomonadaceae; genus Oerskovia; species Oerskovia sp. 140933. The sequence goes on along the minus strand of NZ_JAMXIO010000047.1, from coordinate 19,934 downwards.
GCCGCGGTTCGGCGAGAGAGCGTGCGGCGGTTACCCTGGAGGTACGACGTGCCCGCTCGACGCGTGCGCACGTCGGTCGTCGCGTGGCGACCGACCCTCGTGGTCGACGTCTCACGTACGGCGATTGGTCTTCCACGGATTCCTGTGGCAGACTGTTCAGGTTGCCTGTTACGGGTGCGCTCTTTCATGTGTCGAACAGTGTGTTGAACCGCTAAGTATGCGGACCTCGGTCTTACGGGATTGCCGCGGGTTGAGCTCTCTGTCGACACAGATCGAGGACCCCGCGGAGCTCAGGTTCTGCACAGGCTCGACAACGTTGTGAACGGCTGTGACGCCGTCGGGCGCCAGAAGTTGGCCCGATGTGTCAGCGGTTCACATATCCAACGGCCCTGCACCGTTCTCGGTGCGTGCGCTCGGTAGGTCGCGATAGGCGACACGCCCGAGCGCGGGGGTCGGACAGCTAGCGGTTCGAGAGAGAGAGTCAGACGACGCCATGGCGGGACAGAAGATCCGCATCCGGCTCAAGTCCTACGACCACGAGGTGATTGACAGCTCGGCGCGCAAGATCGTCGACACTGTCACCCGCGCTGGTGCAACGGTCGTGGGCCCGGTGCCGCTGCCGACGGAGAAGAACGTCTTCTGCGTCATCCGGTCGCCTCACAAGTACAAGGACAGCCGCGAGCACTTCGAGATGCGCACGCACAAGCGGCTTATCGACATCATCGATCCCACGCCGAAGGCCGTCGACTCGCTCATGCGTCTCGACCTGCCTGCGGACGTGAACATCGAGATCAAGCTCTGAGGCGGGAGGACAACATGACTACGCCCCAGCAGAACGAGCGGCCCGTCACGGCCGTGCTCGGCACGAAGCTCGGCATGACCCAGCTCTGGGACGAGGCCGGCCGCCTGGTCCCCGTCACGGTCGTGGCCGTGGGCACGAACGTCGTGACCCAGGTCCGCACGGCGGAGACCGACGGTTACGCCGCGGTCCAGCTGGCCGCAGGCCAGATCGACCCGCGCAAGGTCACGAAGCCCCTCAAGGGCCACTTCGAGAAGGCCGGCGTCACGCCGCGCCGTCACGTGACCGAGATCCGCACCACCGATGCCGGTGAGTACACCCTCGGCCAGGAGATCACCGCGGAGGCCTTCGAGGCCGGCGCGAAGGTCGACGTCGTGGGCACCACCAAGGGCAAGGGCACCGCCGGTGTCATGAAGCGTCACGGCTTCCACGGCGTGGGTGCCTCCCACGGTGCGCACCGCAACCACCGCAAGCCTGGTTCGATCGGTGGGGCCTCGACCCCGTCGCGAGTCTTCAAGGGCGTGCGCATGGCTGGTCGGATGGGCTTCGACCGTCAGACCACGCAGAACCTGACCGTCCACGCGGTCGACGCAGAGAAGGGTCTGCTGCTCGTCAAGGGCGCAGTGCCCGGCCCCAAGGGCGGCGTCGTCCTCGTGCGTAGCGCCGTGAAGGGAGCATGACACTCATGGCAGCTCTCACTGTCGACGTCCTCGACGCCACGGGCAAGAAGGCCGGCACCACCGACCTTCCCGCCGAGGTGTTCGACGTCCAGACGAACGTCCCGCTGATCCACCAGGTTGTCGTCGCGCAGCTCGCTGCAGCCCGTCAGGGCACGCACGACACCAAGAGCCGCGGCGAGGTCCGCGGTGGTGGACGCAAGCCGTACAAGCAGAAGGGCACCGGCCGCGCCCGTCAGGGTTCGACCCGTGCGCCTCAGTTCGCCGGCGGTGGGGTCGTTCACGGCCCGACGCCGCGCGACTACAGCCAGCGCACCCCCAAGAAGATGAAGGCTGCCGCCCTGCGCGGTGCCCTCTCCGACCGGGCTCGTGCCGGCCGTGTCCACGTCGTGACCGGCTTCGGGATCGACGGCCAGCCGTCGACCAAGGCCGCGATCAACTCGCTCGCCAACCTCTCTCCCCGCAAGCACGTGCTCGTGGTGCTGGAGCGTGGCGACGAGCTGACGAGCAAGTCCCTCCGCAACGCGGAGCAGGTGCACCTCCTGGTCGCTGACCAGCTGAACACCTACGACGTGCTCGTCTCCGACGACGTGGTCTTCACCGAGGGCGCACTCGCTGCGTTCCTCGCCGGACCCGCCACGGGCTCTTCGGTCAAGGCCGTCGCGTCCGAGTCGGAAGCAGCTGACGAGGCCGAGGAGGCCGCGAAGTGACCGCCGTGACGAAGGACCCCCGCGACATCCTGCTCGCGCCGGTGGTCTCCGAGAAGAGCTACGGGCTCCTCGACGAGGGTAAGTACACCTTCCTCGTGGACCCGCGGGCCAACAAGACCGAGATCAAGATTGCCGTCGAGCAGATCTTCTCGGTCAAGGTTGCCTCCGTGAACACGATCAACCGCAAGGGCAAGACCCGGCGGACGCGTTTCGGGCTGGGCAAGCGCAAGGACACCAAGCGTGCGATCGTCACCCTCCGCGAGGGCACGATCGACATCTTCGGCGGGCCGGTCGGCTGAGGCCGGACGAGAGCAGATTGAGGACAGATCCCCATGGGAATCCGTAAGTACAAGCCGACGACGCCCGGCCGCCGCGGCTCGAGCGTTGCCGACTTCGTCGAGATCACGCGCTCGCAGCCGGAGAAGTCGCTGGTCCGTCCGCTCACCAAGAGCGGTGGCCGCAACAGCACCGGTCGCATCACCACCCGTCACAAGGGTGGTGGCCACAAGCGCGCATACCGCGTCATCGACTTCCGTCGTCACGACAAGGACGGCGTGCCCGCGAAGGTCGCTCACATCGAGTACGACCCCAACCGCACGGCACGCATCGCGCTCCTGCACTACGCGGACGGCGAGAAGCGCTACATCATCGCGCCGAACAAGCTGAAGCAGGGCGACGTCGTCGAGAACGGCGCCGGCGCTGACATCAAGCCCGGCAACAACCTGCCGCTGCGCAACATCCCGACCGGTACGGTCATCCACGCCATCGAGCTCAAGCCCGGTGGCGGCGCGAAGATCGCCCGTTCGGCTGGTGCGTCCGTGCAGCTCGTCGCCAAGGACGGCCCCTACGCCCAGCTGCGTATGCCGTCCGGTGAGATCCGCAACGTCGACCTGCGCTGCCGCGCGACGGTCGGCGAGGTGGGCAACGCCGAGCAGTCGAACATCAACTGGGGCAAGGCCGGCCGCATGCGCTGGAAGGGCAAGCGCCCCTCCGTCCGTGGTGTCGCCATGAACCCGATCGACCACCCCCACGGTGGTGGTGAGGGCAAGACCTCCGGTGGACGCCACCCGGTGAGCCCCTGGGGCCAGCCTGAAGGCCGTACCCGCCGTCCCAACAAGCCGAGCGACAAGCTGATCGTGCGTCGTCGCCGTACCGGCAAGAAGCGCTGATAGGAGCCTGACAGATGCCACGCAGCCTGAAGAAGGGCCCCTTCGTCGACGGACACCTTCAGAAGAAGGTGGACGTCCAGAACGAGAAGGGGACCAAGAACGTCATCAAGACCTGGTCCCGTCGGTCGGTCATCACGCCCGACTTCCTCGGTCACACTTTTGCCGTGCACGACGGACGCAAGCACACTCCGGTGTTCGTCACCGAGTCGATGGTTGGCCACAAGCTCGGCGAGTTCGCACCCACCCGGACCTTCCGCGGCCACGTGAAGGACGACAAGAAGGGCCGTCGTCGCTGATCTGCGTGCAGACGCAGATCACGAGACGACGACTCCGAACGTCATGACGAGACAAGAAGGCAGGACAGCAATGGAAGCCAAGGCGCAGGCGCGGTTCGTCCGTGTCACGCCCCAGAAGGCCCGGCGCGTCGTGGACCTCATCCGTGGCAAGCAGGCCACCGAGGCCGTCGCGGTGCTGAAGTTCGCACCGCAGGCCGCGAGTGAGCCGATCCGCAAGGTCGTGGAGAGCGCGATCGCGAACGCACGGGTGAAGGCCGACCGCGCGAGCGTGGCATTCGACGAGCAGGAGCTCGTCGTTGCCCAGGCGTTCGTGGACGAGGGCCCGACCCTCAAGCGGTTCCGGCCTCGCGCTCAGGGGCGCGCGAGCCAGATCCTCAAGCGGACGAGCCACATCACCGTGGTTCTCGCTCCGCGCGAAGACACGAAGGGAAGGGCCCGATAGTGGGACAGAAGGTTCACCCGCACGGGTACCGCCTCGGCATCACCACCGACCACCGGTCGCGTTGGTTCGCCGACAGCACCAAGCCCGGACAGCGGTACCGCGACTACGTCCGTGAGGACGTGCAGATCCGCAAGCTCATGGCCACGGGCCTCGAGCGTGCCGGCATCTCCAAGGTCGAGATCGAGCGCACCCGTGACCGTGTGCGTGTGGACATCCACACGGCACGTCCGGGCATCGTGATCGGCCGCCGTGGCGCAGAGGCAGACCGCATCCGCGGCGAGCTCGAGAAGCTCACGGGCAAGCAGGTCCAGCTCAACATCCTCGAGGTCAAGAACGCTGAGATCGATGCTCAGCTCGTGGCCCAGGGGATCGCCGAGCAGCTCGCGAGCCGCGTGTCCTTCCGTCGTGCGATGCGCAAGGGCATGCAGTCCGCGCAGCGCGCCGGCGCCAAGGGCATCCGCGTGCAGTGCTCGGGTCGTCTCGGCGGCGCCGAGATGAGCCGTTCGGAGTTCTACCGCGAAGGCCGTGTGCCGCTGCACACGCTCCGCGCGAACATCGACTACGGCTTCTTCGAGGCCCGCACCACCTTCGGCCGTATCGGCGTCAAGGTGTGGATCTACAAGGGCGACATGACCGAGAAGGAGTTCGCTGCGCAGCAGGCGACCGCCGCTCCCCGCCAGGGCCGTGGTGGCCCCCGCGGTGGCGACCGTCCTGACCGTGGTGGAGACCGTCGCGGTGCTGGTCGTCGCAACGAGCGTCCGGCACAGTCCGAGGCACCTGCAGCCGCAGGGGCGGAGGCACCTGTCGCCGAGAAGGCTCCTGAGTCCGGAACGGAGGCCTGAGCATGCTTATCCCGCGCAGGCTGAAGCACCGCAAGCAGCACCACCCGTCGCGCTCCGGCGCGTCGAAGGGTGGCAACCAGATCGCGTTCGGCGAGTTCGGCATCCAGGCTCTCGAGCCTGCGTACGTCACGAACCGCCAGATCGAGGCTGCTCGTATCGCGATGACCCGCCACATCAAGCGAGGCGGAAAGGTCTGGATCAACATCTACCCGGACCGTCCGCTGACCAAGAAGCCGGCGGAGACCCGCATGGGTTCTGGTAAGGGTTCGCCCGAGTGGTGGATCGCCAACGTCAAGCCCGGCCGCATCGTCTTCGAGCTGGCCGGTGTCCCGGAGCCTCTGGCTCGTGAGGCCATGCGCCGCGCGATCCACAAGCTCCCGATGAAGTGCCGTTTCGTGGTGCGCGAGGGTGGTGGCAACTGATGGCTATCGGAACCAAGGAACTGGCTTCGAGCGAGCTCGACACGTTCGACGACGAGAAGCTCGTCGCCGAGCTGAAGAAGGCCAAGGAGGAGCTTTTCAACCTCCGTTTCCAGTCGGCCACCGGTCAGCTGGAGAGCCACGGTCGCCTGAAGGCCGTGCGTCGCGACATCGCGCGGATCTACACGATCCTGCGCGAGCGCGAGCTCGGTATCCGTACCGCACCGAGCGTGAGTGAGTGAGGCTGGAATGAGCGAGAACGCAACGAACGCCGCACCGGTGACCGAGACGGCCGCTGAGCAGCGCGCCAACCGCAAGACGCGGCGCGGCTACGTGGTGAGCGACAAGATGGACAAGACCGTCGTGATCGAGGTCGAGGACAGGGTCAAGCACCCTCTCTACGGCAAGGTCATCCGGCGCACGAGCAAGGTCAAGGTCCACGACGAGCAGAACGCTGCTGGTGTCGGTGACCTCGTCCTTATCATGGAGACCCGCCCGCTGTCCGCGACCAAGCGGTGGCGCCTGGTGGAGATCCTCGAGAAGGCCAAGTAGGCCCTGCGCCTACCAGGTCGTGACCGGCGGGGGTCCCGCCCGCCACGACCGGTCTCGGGCCGCACGTAGGTGCGGCAACCAGTAGACAGGTCGGCGGGACCCCGCCGCACCTGGCCGGTTCACCCGCAAGGGACCCGGCACTGACAGCTATCCGTTCGGCAAGGCTCGCCTGGCGAGAACCAGCTCGACGACAGGAGTTCACTACATGATCCAGCAGGAGTCGCGACTTCGCGTCGCCGACAACACGGGTGCCAAGGAGATTCTCTGCATCCGTGTTCTCGGTGGTTCGGGCCGTCGCTACGCCGGAATCGGCGACGTCATCGTCGCAACCGTTAAGGACGCTATCCCCGGCGGCAACGTGAAGAAGGGCGACGTCGTGAAGGCGGTCGTCGTCCGCACCGCCAAGGAGCGCCGTCGTCCGGACGGTTCCTACATCAAGTTTGACGAGAACGCGGCCGTGATCCTCAAGAACGACGGCGAGCCCCGTGGCACGCGCATCTTCGGCCCCGTGGGCCGTGAGCTGCGTGACAAGCGGTTCATGAAGATCATCTCGCTGGCTCCGGAGGTGCTCTGAACATGGCGAAGATCAAGAAGGGCGACCTGGTGGTCGTCATCTCTGGCAAGGACCGCGCGAGCCAGGGTCGCGTGCTCGAGGTCCTCACGGACTCCGACCGTGTGATCGTCGAGGGCATCAACCGCGTGACGAAGCACACCAAGGTGGGCCAGTCCCAGCGCGGGACGCGTACCGGTGGCATCGAGGTCGTCGAGGCGCCGATCCACGTGAGCAACGTGATGGTCGTCGACCCGGAGACCAAGAAGGGCACCCGCGTCGGGTACCGCACCGAAGAGGTCGAGCGTGACGGCCGTACGCGCAAGGTTCGCGTGCGCGTCGCCAAGCGTTCCGGTAAGGACATCTGATGAGCACTGAACTGCAAGCCCCTGAGATCGCGCGTCTCAAGCAGCGCTACCGCGACGAGATCGTCGCCGGCCTCCTCGAGGAGTTCGGCCACGAGAACGTCAACCAGGTTGCACGACTGACGAAGATCGTCGTCAACATGGGTGTCGGCGACGCGGCCAAGGACTCGAAGCTCATCGAGGGTGCCATCCGCGACCTCTCGGCCATCACCGGCCAGAAGCCGCAGGTCACCAAGGCCCGGAAGTCCATCGCACAGTTCAAGCTGCGTGAGGGCATGCCGATCGGCGCGCACGTCACGCTGCGTGGCGACCGCATGTGGGAGTTCCTCGACCGCCTGCTGTCGATCGCTCTGCCCCGTATCCGCGACTTCCGCGGACTCTCGGCCAAGCAGTTCGACGGCCACGGCAACTACACCTTCGGTCTCACGGAGCAGTCGATGTTCCACGAGATCGACCAGGACAAGATCGATCGCGTCCGCGGTATGGACATCACGATCGTGACGACGGCGACGACCGATGACGAGGGCCGCTCCCTGCTGCGCCGTCTCGGCTTCCCCTTCAAGGAGAACTGACATGGCGAAGAAGGCCCTGGTCAACAAGGCAGCCGCAAAGCCTAAGTTCGCGGTCCGCGCCTACACTCGCTGCCAGAAGTGCGGTCGCCCGCACTCCGTGTACCGCAAGTTCGGCCTGTGCCGTATCTGCGTCCGCGAGATGGCACACCGTGGCGAGCTTCCCGGCGTCACCAAGAGCAGCTGGTAACAACTACGTCGCAGGTCTGGCACGGTTCCCCTCGGGGAACCGGCCAGATACCCCGGCGAGGAAGGGCTGAAGCCCAATGACGATGACCGACCCGATCGCAGACATGCTGACCCGTCTGCGTAACGCGAACTCGGCTTACCACGAGACGGTTCAGATGCCGTTCTCGAAGCTGAAGTCGCACATTGCTGAAATCCTGCAGGCCGAGGGCTACATCTCCGGCTGGACCGTCGAGGACGCCCCCGTGGGCAAGTACCTCACGATCCAGCTGAAGTTCGGCCCGAACCGTGAGCGCTCCCTTGCCGGTGTGCGCCGCGTGTCGAAGCCCGGTCTGCGTGTGTACGCGAAGTCGACCAACCTGCCCAAGGTTCTCGGTGGCCTCGGCGTGGCGATCCTGTCCACGTCCTCCGGCCTCCTGACCGACCGTCAGGCAGCCAAGAAGGGCGTGGGCGGAGAAGTCCTCGCCTACGTCTGGTAATCGGAAAGGAGAGATACGCCATGTCTCGTATCGGCAAGATCCCCGTTCCGGTTCCCGCCGGAGTGGATGTCACGATCAGCGGCGCGCTGGTGACGGTCAAGGGCCCGAAGGGTTCCTTGGAGCACACCATCCCCGCCCCCATCGAGGTCTCCCAGGACGCTGACACCCTCGTGGTGACGCGCCCCAACGACGAGCGTGCCTCGCGCGCTCTGCACGGCCTGACCCGGACCCTCCTCGCGAACCTGGTGACCGGTGTCACCCAGGGCTACGAGAAGAAGCTCGAGATCGTCGGTACCGGTTACCGCGTGACCGCGAAGGGCACTGACCTGGAGTTCGCTCTCGGTTTCAGCCACCCCGTCGTGATCTCCGCGCCGGCCGGCATCACCTTCGCCGTCGAGTCCCCGACCAAGTTCTCGGTCTCGGGCATCGACAAGCAGCAGGTCGGCGAGGTCGCTGCGAACATTCGCAAGATCCGCAAGCCCGAGCCGTACAAGGGCAAGGGTGTGCGGTACGCCGGCGAGGTCGTCCGCCGCAAGGTCGGAAAGGCTGGTAAGTAATGGCTCTCAAGGTTCTCGGCAAGGGCAAGGCAGTCTCGCGCAAGCGTCGCCACCTCCGCCTGCGCAAGAAGATCGCCGGCACGGCTGCTCGTCCCCGCCTCGTGGTGACGCGCTCCGCGCGCCACATCACGGCGCAGATCGTGGACGACAGCATCGGCCAGACCGTTGCTTCCGCTTCGACCATCGAGGGCGACCTGCGGTCGTTCGACGGTGACAAGAGCGCGAAGGCCCGCAAGGTCGGCGAGCTCGTCGCCGAGCGTGCCAAGGCCGCTGGTGTCGACTCGGTCGTCTTCGACCGCGGTGGCAACAAGTACCACGGCCGGGTGGCTGCAGTCGCCGACGGGGCCCGCGAAGGCGGTCTGTCCCTGTGATGATGGCCGAAACCACCACCGTGTACACGGTACGGAAGCAAAGGATTCTCTGATGGCTGCAGGGCAGCGCAGCAACACCGGCGCCCCTACGGGTGCCGCCAACGAGTCGACCGACCGCAACTCCGGAGGCCGCGGCGGCGATCGTCGCGACGGTCGCCGTGGTGACGGTCGCCGTGGTGACGCCGCCGAGAAGAACGCCTTCGTCGAGCGCGTCGTCACGATCAACCGCGTGTCCAAGGTCGTCAAGGGTGGCCGCCGCTTCAGCTTCACCGCGCTCGTCGTGGTGGGCGATGGCGACGGAACCGTCGGCGTCGGCTACGGCAAGGCGAAGGAAGTTCCCGCGGCGATCGCCAAGGGTGTCGAGGAGGCCAAGAAGAACTTCTTCAAGGTTCCCCGCATCCAGGGCACCATCCCTCACCCCATCCAGGGTGAGGCAGCCGCCGGCGTCGTCTTCCTGCGTCCGGCCGCTCCGGGTACCGGTGTCATCGCCGGTGGACCGGTGCGCGCCGTGCTGGAGTGCGCGGGCATCCACGACGTCCTGAGCAAGTCGCTCGGTTCGTCCAACGCGATCAACATCGTGCACGCGACGGTCGAGGCACTTCGCAACCTGGAGCAGCCTGAGGCTGTTGCAGCGCGTCGTGGCCTGCCGCTCGAGGCCGTGGCTCCGGCCGCGCTCCTGCGTGCACGTGCAGCTGGGGTAGGTGCGTGATGGCTCGACTCAAGGTGACCCAGACGAAGTCCGCCATCGGCGGCAAGCAGAATCAGCGCGACACGCTGCGCACTCTGGGCCTCAAGCGGATCGGCGACACCGCCGTGAAGGAGGACCGCCCGGAGATCCGCGGCATGGTCGCAACGGTGGCGCACCTCGTCGCCGTTGAGGAGGTCGAGTGATCATGGCTGAGAAGGCCAAGAAGGAGACCGCGGTCGAGGCTTCGACCGACGCTCCGAAGAAGAAGGCTCCTGCCAAGAAGGCTGCTGCGACCGAGGCCCCCAAGGCCGAGGCTCAGCAGACCGTCGGCGCTGGTGGCACCCTCAAGGTCCACCACCTCCGTCCCGCCCCCGGCGCCAAGAAGGCCAAGACCCGTGTGGGTCGTGGTGAGGCGTCGAAGGGTAAGACGGCCGGCCGTGGTACCAAGGGCCAGAAGGCTCGCTACCAGGTGCCGGAGCGCTTCGAGGGTGGTCAGATGCCGCTGCACATGCGTCTGCCCAAGCTTCGTGGCTTCAAGAACCCGTTCCGTACGGAGTACCAGGTCGTGAACCTGGACAAGCTCTCCGCGCTGTACCCCGAGGGTGGCTCCGTCACCGTCGAGGACCTGGTCGCCAAGGGAGCCGTCCGCAAGGGCGAGCTCGTCAAGGTGCTCGGCACGGGTGAGGTCACCGTCAAGCTCGAGGTCGCGGTCGACGCGTACTCGGCTTCCGCCAAGGACAAGATCCTTGCGGCCGGTGGCTCCGTCTCGGAGGACTGACACGTAGGACAGGGCCGATAGCGCGATGCGCTGTCGGCCCTGTCTGCGTCTAGGGGTGGAGCCGGTGCCGCCCCCTCGTGGGGGAACGTTAGAATCATCGCCGGTTGTCTCAAATTGCCGTCCATCGCGGCGCAGCGGCTAGGGTGCCCATGGCGTCCCGTGCCTGGTGCGTCACATCTCGCCGATCAACCGGCGACACGACATCCCGCCTCGGCGGGCCAGGAGGATAGGTGCTCAGCGCATTCGCCCGGGCTTTCCGGACACCTGACCTGCGGCGCAAGCTGCTGTTCACGATCGCGATCATGGCGATCTTCCGTGTGGGCTCGTTCATCCCGACCCCTGGTGTGGACTACGGCAACGTCCAGCAGTGCATCGCCACGCAGGGCCAGAACGACCTCCTGGGCATGGTGAACCTGTTCAGCGGTGGCGCCCTGCTCCAGCTCTCGATCTTCGCGCTCGGCATCATGCCGTACATCACCGCGAGCATCATCGTCCAGCTCCTCCGGGTGGTCATCCCTCACTTCGAGGCGCTCCACAAGGAGGGCCAGTCCGGTACCGCGAAGCTCACGCAGTACACGCGCTACCTGACGATCGCCCTCGCGATCCTGCAGTCCACGACGGTCATCACGACCGCGCGCAGCGGGCTCCTGTTCCAGGGCTGCCCCGTCCCCGTGATCCCGGACGACAGCTTCATGACCTCGGCGATCATGGTCATCACCATGACCGCCGGCACGGGCCTCATCATGTGGCTCGGTGAGCTGATCTCCGAGCGCGGCGTCGGCAACGGCATGTCGCTGCTGATCTTCACGTCGATCGCGGCGAGCTTCCCCGGTGCGCTGTGGTCCATCGCGGGCGGCTCGAACGGTGCCCTCAACTTCACGATCATGATCGCGGTCATCGTCCTGGTCATCGGCCTGGTCGTCTTCGTCGAGCAGTCGCAGCGCCGTGTGCCCGTCCAGTACGCGAAGCGCATGGTCGGCCGCAAGATGTACGGCGGCTCGAGCACCTACATCCCGATCAAGATCAACATGTCGGGCGTCATCCCCGTCATCTTCGCGTCGTCGCTGCTCGCCGTGCCGGGGCTCGTCGCCCAGTTCGGCGACACGACGGCCGGGTGGGTCCAGTGGGTCACGAAGTACCTCGCGGACCCGGCCTCACCGGTCCACATCTCGATCTACGTGGTCCTCATCGTCTTCTTCTGCTTCTTCTACACGGCGATCACGTTCAACCCGGACGAGGTCGCGGACAACATGAAGAAGTACGGCGGCTTCATCCCGGGCATCCGGGCCGGCCGCCCGACGGCTGAGTACCTCGACTACGTCATCACCCGCATCACGTCGGCGGGTGCCATCTACCTCGCGCTCGTTGCGCTCATCCCGACGCTCGTCCTGGTCCTGCTGGGGGTGAGCACCAACATCCCGTTCGGTGGTAGCTCCATCCTCATCGTGGTGGGCGTCGGTCTCGAGACGGTCAAGCAGATCGACTCGCAGCTGCAGCAGCGTCACTACGAAGGGTTCCTCCGTTGACCTCAGAGTTGACCGCCGACGCTCAGCGTCCCGGCACACGCTCCGCTCGCCTGATCATCATGGGCCCTCAGGGGGCCGGCAAGGGCACCCAGGCGGCTCGCCTGGCGGAGCACTACGGCGTCCCGGCGATCTCCACGGGTGACATCTTCCGTGCGAACATCAAGGGCGGCACCGAGCTGGGCAAGCTGGTGCAGGAGTACACGGCCAAGGGCGACCTCGTGCCCGACTCGGTGACGAACGACATGGTCCGTGACCGCCTCGCGCAGGACGACGTCGCGCGCGGCTTCATCCTCGACGGCTACCCGCGCAACGCGGCCCAGGTCGTGGAGCTCGACGGGATCCTCGCTGACCTCGGGGTCGAGCTGGACGCCGTGCTCGAGCTCACCGCGGACCGGGACGAGCTCCTGGCCCGTCTGCGCAAGCGTGCGGAGATCGAGGGGCGTGAGGACGACACCGAGGAGGCGATCGCCCGTCGTCTCGACATCTACGCCGAGCAGACCGCTCCGCTGACGTCCGCGTACGCGGAGCGGGGCCTCCTGGCCCAGGTCGACGGCATCGGTGAGATCGACGACGTGACCGCGCGTCTCGTCGAGGCCCTCGCGCCTCTCGTCGGCTGATCCCGGGACGGTAGGGCGAGAGAAGTGTTCGGTCGCGAGAAGATCGAGTACAAGACGGTCGACCAGGTGCGCACCATGCGCCGGGCGGGACTGGTGGTCGCTGACGCGCTCGCCACGGTCCGTTCGGCGGTGCGCCCCGGCATGACGACCGCGGACCTGGACGCGCTCGCGGCGGCCGTGATCGGCGATGCCGGTGCGACGCCGTCGTTCCTGGGCTACCACGGGTACCCGGCGACGTTGTGCGTGTCCGTGAACGACGAGGTCGTGCACGGCATCCCGGGGACGCGCGAGCTGCTCCCCGGCGACGTCGTGTCGGTCGACTGCGGTGCGATCGTCGACGGGTGGCACGGGGACTCCGCGTTCTCGTTCGTCCTCCCCGAGGCGGACCCGGCCGACGTCGCGCTCGTCGAGGCGACCGAGCGGGCGCTCTGGGCCGGTATCGCGGCGCTGGCGACCGGCGAGCGCCTGGGTGACGTCGGCAACGCGGTGGAGGACTCGATCGAGGAGTCCTCGGCGGCGGACGGCATCCGCTACGGGATCATCGAGGAGTACGTGGGGCACGGCATCGGTACCTCGATGCACCAGCCCCCGGACGTCCTGAACTATCGGACGCGGGAGCGGGGACCGCGGCTCAAGCCGGGCATGTGCCTCGCGATCGAGCCCATGGTGACCCGGGGCGAGCGCTTCACGCAGGTGCTCGAGGACGACTGGACCGTCGTGACCGACGACGGCGCCCGTGCTGCTCACTGGGAGCACAGCGTCGCCATCCTCGAGGACGGGATCTGGGTGCTGACGGCCCCTGACGGCGGCGCGGCGAAGCTCGCCGAGCTCGGCGTGACCGTCGCCCCGCTCGACTGACCGTGCTCACGACGACGGCCCGTCACCGACCTTCACCGGCGGGGGCGGGCCGTCGTCGTGCCGGCACGGGCCGGGGGCCGTGGGGCCGGACGGCTCCCACCCGACCCCCACGACGGACCCGCACGGGCCGCGTGGCCCAGCGCACAGGGGGTCCGGTTCCCTCTGGCGGATCGATGCCGTAGGATAGTCCGCTGGGTGTAGTCCGCGTTCCCTGTTCGGGTCCAACCGACCGGGCAGCAGGGCGGAATGCACACGACGTCCACTCACCGGTCCTCGTAGAGCGCGGGTGCGTGGGAAGCAGTTCGGACGAGAGTTAGCGGAGGATATGGCAAAGAAGGACGGTGTCATCGAGATCGAGGGCAGCGTGGTCGAGGCCCTGCCGAACGCGATGTTCCGCGTGGAGCTGGCCAACGGGCACAAGGTTCTGGCTCACATCTCGGGCAAGATGCGACAGCACTACATCCGGATCCTCCCCGAGGACCGAGTGGTGGTGGAGCTGAGCCCGTACGACCTGTCCCGTGGCCGGATCGTCTACCGCTACAAGTAGTCGTCAAGAATCCACCACTCGAAACAACTGCTGCCGCAGGCCTGGGTTCGCCCGCGCGTGCGTGCGGCGGCGGAGGAACAGACTGATGAAGGTCAAGCCCAGCGTCAAGAAGATCTGCGACAAGTGCAAGGTGATCCGCCGGCACGGTCGCGTCATGGTGATCTGCGAGAACCTGCGTCACAAGCAGCGCCAGGGCTGAGTCCCCGGCGCTCCGGCGCACGGTGATGCAGGTCCGCGAGAGCGGACCGATCGCCAGGCACCCTCGGGTGCCAACCAGCGCACCACCACGAACCTCACGGTCGGGCCGCACAGGCCCACTGAGGGGAACCCCCGGCTCGGAGGCCGGGGCCCGCAGCTCCGCGGGAAGATGGTGCGGTAGACCTCCGAACGAAGTAACAGGAGCCGGAAGGCACATGGCACGTCTTGTCGGCGTCGACCTCCCCCGCGAGAAGCGGCTCGAGATCGCGCTCACCTACATCTACGGCGTCGGCCGTACCCGCGCCCAGCAGACGCTGGCCGCCACCGGGATCTCCCCGGACGTTCGCGTGAAGGACCTCGGTGACACCGAGCTCGTCGCGCTGCGTGACTACCTCGAGGGCAACTACAAGCTCGAGGGTGACCTCCGCCGTGAGGTGGCTGCTGACATTCGCCGCAAGGTCGAGATCGGCTGCTACGAGGGCCTGCGTCACCGCCGCGGCCTGCCCGTCCGCGGGCAGCGCACCAAGACCAACGCGCGTACCCGCAAGGGACCCAAGCGCACCGTGGCCGGCAAGAAGAAGGCCCGCTAAGCAGTAGTCCGTGGGACGCGTGCAGCCTGCCTGAGCCTCGTGCTCACCCGCGCAGCGCACGCCGACCCGGTCCGAACACCTCAGACCAGGAGAAGATCCAGAAATGCCTCCCAAGACTCGCGCCACCGCGGCCCGCAAGCCGCGCCGCAAGGACAAGAAGAACGTCCCCCACGGCCAGGCGCACATCAAGAGCACGTTCAACAACACGATCGTGTCCATCACGGACCCGACCGGTGCCGTCATCGCCTGGGCCTCGGCCGGGCACGTCGGCTTCAAGGGCTCGCGCAAGTCGACGCCGTTCGCCGCGCAGCTCGCTGCTGAGTCCGCGGCCCGCCGCGCCCAGGAGCACGGCGTCAAGAAGGTCGACGTCTTCGTCAAGGGCCCCGGCTCCGGCCGTGAGACCGCGATCCGTTCGCTGACCGCGACCGGCCTCGAGGTCGGCTCGATCCAGGACGTCACGCCCCAGGCTCACAACGGCTGCCGCCCCCCGAAGCGTCGCCGCGTCTGATCCTCTGCTCCGCTCGTCGTCGCGCCGCGCCCGGCCCTGCCGGTCGGCGCGACGACGGGCGCAGCACCCTGGACGGGTGGACAGAGTCCCGTCCAGGAGCACGCGTTACCCGTGATGCGTCATATAGCGGACGCACACCGAAAGGAACACACCAGTGCTGATCGCACAGCGCCCCACCCTGACCGAAGAGGTCATCTCGGAGAACCGTTCGCGCTTCTCCATCGAGCCGCTCGAGCCTGGCTTCGGCTACACCCTCGGCAACTCGCTTCGTCGCACCCTGCTCTCGTCCATCCCGGGCGCTGCAGTGACCTCGATCCGCATCGATGGTGTCCTCCACGAGTTCACCACCGTCGCCGGTGTCAAGGAAGACGTCACCGAGATCATCCTCAACATCAAGAACCTCGTGGTCTCCTCGGAGAACGACGAGCCGGTCGTGATGTACCTGCGCAAGCAGGGTGCTGGCGCGGTCACTGCCGCGGACATCGTGCCGCCGGCGGGCGTGGAGGTCCACAATCCGGACCTGCACATCGCCACCCTCAACGACAAGGGCAAGCTCGAGATCGAGCTGACGGTCGAGCGTGGACGTGGCTACGTCTCCGCCAACCAGAACAAGTCCTTCGACGCCGAGATCGGCCGTGTTCCTGTCGACTCGATCTACTCGCCGGTCCTCAAGGTCACGTACAAGGTCGAGGCGACCCGTGTCGAGCAGCGCACCGACTTCGACAAGCTGATCGTCGACGTCGAGACGAAGCAGGCGATCTCGCCGCGCGACGCGCTGGCCTCGGCCGGCAAGACGCTCGTCGAGCTCTTCGGGCTCGCCCGTGAGCTGAACGTCGAGGCCGAGGGCATCGAGATCGGCCCGTCCCCGACGGACGCCGCTCTGGCTGCGGACCTTGCGCTCCCGATCGAGGAGCTCAACCTCACGATCCGCTCGTACAACTGCCTCAAGCGCGAGGGCATCCACCAGGTCGGCGAGCTCGTCGCTCGTAGCGAGGCAGACCTGCTGGACATCCGGAACTTCGGCGCGAAGTCCATCAACGAGGTCAAGGAGAAGCTCGCCGAGCTCGGCCTGAACCTCAAGGACTCGCCGCTGGACTTCGACCCCTCGACGGCCGACTACTACGAGGCCGACGAGGACGAGGCGACGTTCTCCGACGGGCAGCAGCAGTACTGACCTTCCGTGCGAGCGGCTCGGCCGCACGCACGATCCACTTCTAAGGAGCAAGATCAATGCCTACCCCCACCAAGGGTCCGCGGCTCGGCGGTGGCCCGGCTCACGAGCGCCTCATCCTCGCGAACCTGTCCACGGCGCTCTTCGAGCACGGCCGCATCACGACGACCGAGACCAAGGCGAAGCGTCTTCGTCCGCTGGCCGAGCGTCTCATCACGTTCGCGAAGCGCGGTGACCTCTCGGCCCGTCGTCGCGTCATGACCGTGGTCCGCGACAAGTCCGTCGTGCACACGCTCTTCACCGAGATCGCCCCGCAGATGGCGGAGCGCAACGGTGGCTACACCCGCATCACGAAGGTCGGCAACCGCAAGGGCGACAACGCCCCCATGGCCGTCATCGAGCTCGTGACCGAGCCCGTCAGCCCCAAGCAGGCTGTCGTGCGCGAGGCCGAGAAGGCTGCGAAGAAGTCCAGCAAGCCCAAGGCTGCCAAGGTCGAGGAGGCTCCCGTCGAGGACGCCGCGATCGAGGACGCACCCGTCGTCGAGGACGCTCCCGTCGTGGAGGACGCCCCCGTCGAGGACGCGAAGGACTCGAAGGAGAAGTGATCCTCTCCCGGCTCTGCCGGGAAGGTCTCTCCTGAAGGGCCCGGCACCATCTGGTGCCGGGCCCTTCGTCGTGCCCGACGGCGGAGCGCCCCGTGGGGCGTGCGCGGCCCTCGCGCGGTGCGTCCGCCGGGACGCAGGCGTCTGGGGGGCGGAGGGGTCGCCGCGCGGCGGGGCGGCCCGGCAGGGGTGGGTCGTGCGCCGTCGGGCGGGGCCGACGCCGCGCGCCGTCGGGTCGGGGGGCCGAACCGGCGGGCGTCCGGTGCGGCCCGTGCCGCGGGGCGGGCGTGCCGCCCCTAGATTGGTCCGTATGGGTCTGCCGGTGCTGTTCGTCCACGGTTCGCGCACGTCCCGCACGATGTGGCGGGCGCAGCTCGAGGCCATGGAGCGCGCGGGCATCGAGGCCGTCGCGGTCGACCTGCCGGGGCACGGTGTCCGGACGGGCGAGGCGTTCACGCTCGACGGTGCCGTGGCGAGCGTCGTCGGAGCGGTGGACGACCTGGGAGGTCGGGCGCTCGTCGTCGGGCTCTCGCTGGGCGGGTACGTGGGGATCGAGCACCGCGCGCGCTTCCCCGAGCAGGTCGCGGGGCTCGTCGCGGCGAGCTGCTGCACGGTCCCGGCGTCGAGGCTGCGTGGCGCGTGGCGCGTCGCCGCCGACCGCATCGAGAGGCTGCCGGACAACGGTGCTGCGCTCAACCAGGCCCTCGTCAACCGCACCCTGCCCGCCGCGGGCATCGAGGACATCGGTGCGGGCGGGTTCGCGCTCACGACCATGACGGCGATCCTCGACGAGGTGGGTCAGACGGAGCCGTTGGCGGCACTGGGGAGGACCGACTCGCCCGTGTGGTTCGTCAACGGGCGGTGGGACCACTTCCGGTTCGGTGAGCGCGCGTACCTCGCCGCCGCGCGCGCGGGTGGGGCGCGGGCCGAGCTCGTCGTGATCCCGGGCGCCAAGCACCTCGTGAGCCTCGACCGTCCCGTCGCGTTCAACCGGGCGGTCCTCGCGGCGCACGCCGACCTCAGCGGCGCGGACGACCGTCCGACCCAGGTCAGGTGAGAGGCAGGTCCCAGGCCCTGGCCCCGCCGACCAGGGCCGCGGAGTTGGGGACGATCACGACGTCGTCGCCGAGCCGCTCGAGCGCGGACGGCGTGATCTGGCGCGAGTTGCCGCCGCCGAGGTAGAGCCGGTCCCACCAGAACACGGGGCGCAGCCCGTCGACGAGCGCGACGACGCGGCGCGACCACAGGCCGTTCCCGAGCCGACGGCGCTCGACCTCACCGATGTACTCGTCGTAGGTGGTCCCGCGCCGCACGGGGGCGTGCGACCACTCGAGGTGAGGGGCGAGGCGTCCGCCGTGGAACAGGGCGGAGCCGAGCCCTGTCCCGAGCGTGAGGACGAGCTCGAGGCCCGACGCGGCGATGACCCCCGCCCCGTGGACCTCGGCGTCGTTGAGCACGAGGGCCGGCACGCCCAGCCGCTCGCGGACGGCCGCCTGGACGTCGAAGCTGGCCCACTGCTCGGCGAGCTCCGGGTCGATCCTGCTGCGCGGGCCGTAGCGGGTGATGTAGTGCGGGGTGTGCACGACGACGCCACGGCGGATCATGCCGGGCATGCCGACCGTGACGCGCGCGGCCGGGGGCAGACGCTCGGCGATCTGCGCGATCACGTCGACCAGGAGCGAGGGCGGCAGCGGGTAGGGCGTGGGGACCCGGACGGCCGTCGCGTGCGCGGTCCCGGCGGCGTCCAGCACGTTGGCCTTGATGCCGCCCCCGCCGCAGTCCACCGCGAGGGTGCGCAGGTCGGGGGAGCCGGGGTCGTCGGGGCGTTCGGGCATGTCAGCACAGTATCGGCGCTAGCGTAGGTGCACGTGACGAACGAGCAGCCGGTCCGTGTCCGCCTGGACCTCGCCTACCAGGGGACGGCCTTCGCCGGCTGGGCCACCCAGCCCGGCCTGCGGACCGTCCAGGGAGTCCTCGAGGAGGGCCTGGGGCAGGTCCTGCGAGGTGACCCGCCGCGTCTGACGGTCGCCGGGCGGACCGACTCCGGGGTCCACGCGCGGGGGCAGGTGGCCCACGTGGACCTGCCGAGGGCCGCGTGGGACGCGATGCCGGGCAGGTCGGACCGGCAGCCCGGTGACGCGCTCGTCGCGCGCCTCACGGGGGTCCTGCCCGGTGACGTCGTGGTGCACCGCGCGACGCTCGCCCCCGAGGGGTTCGACGCGCGCTTCTCGGCGGTGTACCGCAGCTACACGTTCCGCATCGTCGACGACCCTGCCCTGCGGGACCCCCTGCGGCGCGAGTGGGTCCTGTGGAACCGCAAGCGGCTCGACGCCGACGCGATGCACGCGGCCCTCCAGCCGCTGCTCGGGGTCCGGGACTTCGCGGCGTTCTGCAAGCCGCGTCCCGGCGCCACGACGATCCGCGAGCTGCAGCACCTGTCGTGGGAGCGGGCGACCGAGGGCCCGGACGAGGGGCTCGTCGTCGCGCACGTGCGTGCCGACGCGTTCTGCCACAACATGGTCCGCGCCCTGGTCGGAGCGTCGGTCGCCGTGGGGGAGGGGCGCCGCCCCGTCTCGTGGCCCGCGGAGGTCCTGGCGGCCCGGCGCCGGGACGCGGGCGCGGGCGTCGTGCCGCCGCACGGCCTGGTCCTCGAGGCCGTCAGCTACCCGCCCGACGACGAGCTCGCGGCCCGTGCCGAGCGCGTCCGCGCGGTCCGCATGGACGAGGACGTGTGGGACGCGGGTCCTTCCGGGACGGTCGCCACCACCACGCCCTAGGTGTACCCGGCCAGGAGGTTGGTGTCAGTTCCGGTTGTTGAAGGGAGGACCTCCGGGCTTAGTGGAGATGTCGAAGTCTTCACAACCCGGA